>DASSAF010000149.1:0-8822 GCA_035685565.1 Nitrosopumilaceae archaeon
TGTTGTTATTTGATGAAATTTTAAACAAAGTTTCTAATGAAGAAAAAAAATCAATACTAACAGAACATATTGATGATCTTTATTCGACCATATCAAGACAGGCCTTTTTCACATTATTTGAAATTGCAGTACATAAAAAAATTGGCGAAGGTGCAACTGTTGAAGACATTTCAAACGAATATATGAAAACTCTCAAAGAGCAATTTGCCAATTCAATTGACATGACAAGTGATTTTAGTGTAGAATGGAGTTGTATTCCACATTTTTATCACTCTCCGTTTTACTGTTATGCATATTCATTTGGAAATTTGTTGGCATTATCATTTTTCCAGAGATATAAAAAAGAAGGCAAGTCCTTTGTACCTACTTATATCAAAATTCTTTCTGCAGGAGGTTCAAAAAAACCAGAAAGCCTGTTAAAAGAACATGGTATAGATATTTCATCAAAAAAATTCTGGCAAGACGGCTTTGAATATATTAAAAATCAAGTCAACAGGCTCTCAAAACTAGATAATTAAAATCGCCTAGCAGCCAAGCGCCCCCAGCTGCTAGGCATGTTCCCCTGCGGTTTGAACCGATGTCAACAATACTAAGCACAAATTACCATTTAAACCATTGGAATCCTGATCGCTTAACTAAAACTATTTTATTTTATTTCACCTACCAAGGCTAAGTGAAATATCCAAGGTGTTGCAATAAGGATCCAGTATATTTGATTACTTATGATTGTGGACCTGACCCAAAGGAAACCATCCTTGTATGCAAGGATCATTATTCAGAAGAGCCGTTTCAGCGATTTGCAATTAAAATTGAAAAATTGCAAGAGTAGACTTAATAGTTCGATCTAAAAACGTGCATTTATTGAAACATATAATTATTTTTTCTCTTGTTTTTTCAATTTTAGTTTTCAATATTTTTAGCGCATATGCACAACAACCTCAACTTGCATCATTTCACGAGGTAGCTCAAGTTCTAATTGATCAAAAATTTCAGAATCAAACAACCGCATTCATAGGACTTGAATCTACTAGTCCATTAGAAATGCGTGTTCCTGCAGGACTTGATCAAAAAATACGCAGTACTGCTAACATTACATCTGTTACAATAACAAATGCACAGAATTGTGTCTTAGGAGTTCCAAAATATGATTCGTGTGTTTTGGTAACCATAGATGATCCGTCACTAATAGGATCATACAACATTACAAAAATTCAGACACAGTCTAAGGCAGTAGGAGATAATTTGATAGGCGACATTAATAGTGTATTTCACTTAAATGCCGAGTTTAACAACATCTACATAAATCCAAAAGGAGAATTTAGTAATGCATTAGGTACATCTGGTGCAGTTTCAGGAAATAGGACAATTTCCATAGTATACACAATGTCAAGTTCTAAATCAGATTATTTGTTTGATGGTTTTACCTCAATATTACTACCTCCACAAATAAAAGACGCTGGAGGATTTTTAGACGCCGCAAAAAAAATGTCAAGCAATTCTAATTCGTCTGTAACTTTTGCCATAATACCAAGAACCGATGTATCAATTTATCAACTCCAAGTAGCAGAGCGTTTTCCAATTAAAAATACCATAACGTCAATTAATCCTCTAGATCTTTTTGGAGTAGACAATCTCGATAGATCAAGTTACTTTAATTCAGGGTTTTTTCCTCTAAACTCAATTCTTCAAGTCACATTATTATCAAATCAGCCACAGGCAATTACTGGTCATGGAGGAAATCTTGTTCCAACTCAAGTGAAAAATGGACAAAAACTTCCATCAGATCTTACAAAGGCAGGATGGCTATTTGATCCAAGTTCTGGCAACCAGATAACAGCAGTCTATCTTTTTGGAACAACTACATCTGCAAATAAAAATGATCTAACATTAACCATAGAAAATGGAACTTCTGGAATTGAAAACCCAGTTAACTCAACTACACACACTCCAACACCTATTGACAAACCTACGAATACGGATTATTCACCATATGTCCTAATTGGCATTGTTGCAGCTGCGGGTGTTGCAATTTACATATTTCTTAGAAAGCGATAACTAAAGAATCAAGACTGCTGCTGCAAAAACTGTAGTCCAGCGTCCTTTTGGATCACCAATCGCACTTTGTGTAATATTTCTTGTTTTGTAGATTTCTCCTGAAATTTTCCATTGTTTTCTTTTTTCGTCCCAGCTTTTTTCGAGATCAAATTTTACTCCAAGCGAGGATGCAAGCATTTGTGCAGCGATATCCTCAGCATAATCTCCAGCTTCCTTTTCTGTTTCTCCAAACGATTCATATTCTGATAAATAGCCGTATTTGGTTTTGTCAGCAGGTTCAGCAATTCCAACAGATGCAGCCATCAGTCTATGTGGCTCGTTACTTTGTTGCCTCGAATAAATTACAAATTGAACACTACCTGGGCGGATCAATTTTAACCCCTCTACACGAGAGATCAATTTTGCGCCTGGAGGGAAAATACTAGATATTAAGACTAGGTTTGTGCCAGAAATGCCAGCATCTCGTAGCGCATATTCAAAACTTGTCAGTTTATCTTGGTGGACCCCTCTACCTCTAGTAAGGAATAATTTTTTTGCAACTAGGTCTAACATGATCCATTTTTATTTACTGATCTTTAAATATTTATGGATGAAATATTGAAAATTATTTCAAGGATTTCAGTGATGCAATAATCTCTGTACCATGAGATTCAACTTCAATATCTCTGAAAATTTTTGCAATTTTTCCTTCTTTATCTATGACAAAGGTAGAACGTTTGGCTAAACCAGCTAGATTAAGACCAGCATAAGTTTTACAGGCATCTTTTTTAGGATCGCTCAAATGTAGATAAGGAATCTTGTATTCCTCAACAAATTTCTTTTGATCTTCAACCGTGTCCACAGATATGCCAAACAATACAGCATCCAATGCCGTAATTTCAGGATACGCTGAAACTATAGTTTGAGCCATTTTGAAGACTTTTTTTGACGGACATGCAAAAAGGTGATTTTTAGGGTAAAAACATAAAACTACATTTTTTTTGCCTTTAAAATAACTAAGTTTTGTTAAACTGCCATCATTAGCCTGTAGTTCAAAGTCTGATGCCATATCTCCTTCTTGCATAAATATCATTTTCATATCTGATTTAATACTATTTTGTAAGACAGTATACTCAAAAAAAGAACATCGATTAACTCTAAAAAGGACGAAGCTAACAAAAATTAAGATGGTGTTTTAGAAGCATAACATGAAAGCAGCATACGTAAAAGGTCCAGCTGACGTTGAGATTAGAACCATAGAAAAATCACCCGTAAAAAGCGGTGAAATATCAGTTAAGATGCATGCATGCGGCATATGTGGCTCAGATTTAGAGAAAATCTATGGACAGTACAGTCAGCCCTCAATGAAACTTGGACATGAGCCATCTGGAATAATTGTAAAAGTGGGAGAAAATGTCAAAGATTTCAAAGTAGGTGACAGAGTATTTGTTCACCATCATGTACCATGTTATTCATGTTATTTTTGTTTACATGGGAATGAAACCATGTGTCAGAAATATTCTGAAACAAATCTTCTTCCGTGTGGTCTTGCTGAAGAATTTGTTGTACCTGAATGGAATGTATCTCATGGCGGAGTCATAAAAATACCAGATGTCATGAGTTTTGACGAAGCCGCTATGATTGAACCACTTGCATGTTGCATAAGAGCATGGAATAAAATTAAAATAAAAAAAGGCGATTCAGTTGCAATTTTTGGCGCAGGACCAACTGGAATGATGCATATAATGCTAAGCAAAGTTTATGGATTAAATGAAATTTTTTGTTTTGATGTGAATGATTTCAGACTGGATTTTGCAAAAAAATTTCAAATAACTGACTCTATAAAATCAACAGATTCTATGGCCCATGAAAAAATCCTTTCAAAGACGCAAAACAGAGGAGTAGATATAGTAATTGTTGCCACAGGTAGTCTTAGTGCCATAACTCAGGCCATAGAGTTTGTAAGAAAAGGAGGAACCGTGGTTTTATTTGGTGTTCCATCAAAAGATGCCAAACTTCAACTTGATGTCAGCAAAGTCTATTCTAAGGAAATAACAATAATTCCAAGCTATGCTGCATCAGAAACTGATACCACGGCAGCATTCAAATTAATTCAGAATAATAGTATACAAGTAAAAAAGCTGATAACACATAGATTTGATCTTACTGAATCAAAGAAAGCTTTGGAATACGCACATCAAGGAAATGATGCCATGAAAATAATTATAACAAATTCAGAAACGCTTAACTAAGGTTTTTTTGGAACACTAGACATGGATTGGGGATTAAAAAATAGACTTGCACGCATAATCAGACCACATAGCGGTCGCGGAGTTATGCTAGCAGTAGATCATGGTTATTTCTTAGGCCCAACAGAGCGCCTTGAAGTACCACGTAAAACAATCCAGCCATTGTTACCTTTTGCAGACTCTCTCATGTTAACACGCGGCATTTTGCGAACTTCGGTTGATGAGAAATATCCCATTCCTATAGTACTTAGGGTTTCAGGAGGTTCTAGTATCATAGGAAAAGATCTCTCAAATGAAAAGATAACCACCTCCATAAAAGAGGCAATAAGGCTTAATGCAACTGCACTTGCACTCTCAATATTTGTAGGAGCACCATACGAACATGAATCACTTGTAAATCTAGGGAAACTTGTAGATGAAGGCGAGGAGTATGGCATACCTGTTCTTGCAGTTACTGCAGTTGGAAAAGAGCTTGAAAAACGTGATGCCAGGTATCTTGCACTATCATGTAGAATTGCAGCCGAGTTTGGTGCACATATTGTTAAAACATATTATTGTGAAAACTTTGAAAAAGTGGTAAATAGTTGCCCTGTACCCGTGATAATAGCAGGTGGACCAAAGCTAGATTCTGAGATGGATGCGTTACAATTAACTTATGATGCACTACATGCAGGTGCAGTTGGAGTAGACATGGGAAGAAACATCTGGCAGTCAGATTATCCAGTTCCAATGATAAAGGCAGTTCGTGCATTGGTACATCAACGTGTTACTGTCAAAGAAGCACATGAAATATTTACCAAAAATAAAGAAATTGAGAAAAACCCAAAACATACATCTGAAACAACTACCACCCAGCCAAAAACTAAAACAAAATCTACAAAATCAAAAAAGACTAAATAAAACTAGTCTGATATTTTGGAAAGATGCACGTGTACTATTTTCCATTTATTTGATTTTATCAAAACAAACGTTGTTCTACTTAACATAGAAATATGCTGTCCTCTGAAACTATAGTTATCAACTATCATTCCTGTTTGCCTTAATTGAAATGTAACAACTGCACTGTTTTCAAAAAGATCGATTCTAGGATTTATTATTTCATATTCATAATCAGATATGCTAACAAACCTTAATTCTTGTAATGCAATTGTGGTTGCATAATCTTTGAGGTCAAACGGTGGCACATCACTATAGCTTGAAAATCGCATATCGTTTAGTTGTATAGCAGCAAGCGGTGCAAGATTCTTTGTTTTTCCAGCATCAAAAAAAATCTTGATTATTTCTAGTATTTCTTCTCTGTCAGACAAAATCAACTTTGCTTGAGAAGCTTCGCGTTTAAGTTTTTTGAAAGCCATACCAAATTCATTATTTTTTGTCATGCAATAGTGTACACATGATGAAATAATTATCGTGTATCTAGGTAGTTTTTCACAAATTTAGTCGATTTTTCTAGTAATATTTATAAATTATTCTTGTTGCAATTCTATAGACTGAAATGAAGTTAGGAGGATCGGCGAGCATTTCTAGTATTCTGTTGCTAGTCGACCTTATGCTGTAAGAACACAGCTTTAGTTTCTGGTGAAAAAATTATGGAAAAAATGTCAGGTGCTAGATCATTAATGGTTGCCCTTGAGAAGGAGGGTGTAGAGCTAGCCTTTGGGCTACCCGGCGGTGCAAACTTGCCAATCTACGATGAGTTATACAAAAGTAACATTCGCCACATATTGGTAAGACATGAACAATCTGCATCACATATGGCAGATGGATTTGGGAGAGTAAGTAGAAGACCTGGAGTCTGTTTTGCAACCTCAGGTCCCGGTGCAACAAATATTGTAACTGGAATTGCAACCGCACAAGCTGATTCTGCTCCAATGATTGCAATTACTGGACAAGTTCCATCAAAGATGATAGGTAAAGACGCATTTCAAGAAAGCGATATTATTGGAATTACAAATCCAATTGTCAAATACGCTTTTCAACCAATGGATGCAGCCGAAATTCCAACAGTAGTAAAAAAAGCATTTTATATTTCATCAACAGGAAGACCAGGTCCTGTCTTAATAGATATTCCAAAAGATGTACAACAAAATGAAGCTGAAATGCATTTCCCAAACGAGGTTAAAATCAGAGGATATCATCCTTGGGTAGATCCAGACATCAGAGAAATCGACCGTGCGATAGACATGCTTCTTTCTGCAGAAAGACCAATAATTCTTGCAGGCGGCGGAGTAATAATTTCTGGTGCCTTTGCAGAATTACAATCAATAGCAGAACTTCTTATGATTCCTGTAGTAACAACTTTTAAAGGAAAAGGATCATTTCCAGAAAATCACCCGTTATCACTTGGTCCAATAGGAATGCATGGACATGCAGAAGCAAATAAAATGATGGTAGAGGCAGACTGTGTTCTTGCAGCAGGCTCTAGATTTTCAGATAGATCAGTTGGAACGTTTGAGGAATTTGAAAAGAGATTAAAAATCATACATATGGATGTGGATCCAGCAGAGATTGGTAAAAATCAAACAACAACTGTCGCCGTAGTTGGAGACATCAAGGCATCATTAAGAATAATGGTAAAGATGTTAGTTCAAAAAGCAATCAAGCGAGGTGATGACAACCCTTGGTTAAAGAAAGTAAATGAAACTAGGGATTATTATAGAGAAAATTTGAAGCTTCATTCACATCCACTTGGCGCAGCTAAAATCTTACGCAAGTTAAGAGAAGTGTTACCTCATCAATCAATTGTAACTACCGAAGTGGGTCAACATCAAATGTGGGCTTCATTATTTTTTGATGTGATACAGCCTGGTACTTTCTTTAGCTCAACAGGTCTTGGCACTATGGGATGGGGATTTCCAGCTGCAATTGGTGCAAAGGCAGCAAAACCAAGTGTTCCAGTATTAGACATTGCTGGAGAAGGCAGTTTCAACATGACAGAAAATTCACTTGCAGTGTCAGTGTTAGATAATTTGCCTGTCATTGTTTTGTTGATGAACAACTTTTCACTTGGAATGGTAGCACAGTGGCAGAGAACATTCTATGATAGAAGAATGATCGGAATTGATCTCAAAAACTGCCCAGATTATGTTAAATTAGCAGAAGCATATGGAGCTCAAGGCATAAGAGCAGAATCCATTGATGAGGTTGGCAAAGCTGTTCAAACCGCGCTCAAAAGCGACGTTGCAACTGTAATTGACATACCAATAGACCCACTAGAAGATGTTTTACCATTTGTAGCACCAGGTACACCACTTAAGGACATGATCCTACCATCATAGGGATTCCCATGTGGTCCATAATTTCCGTATTAGTAGAGAATAAACCTGGAGTCTTGTTTAAAGTTACAAATCTTTTCAGATCAAGAAATTACAACATTGATAGCATCTCAGTAGGTGTAACTGAAAACCCAGAATTCTCTAGAATGACAATCACTACATCTGCCGACGAAAAACAACTCAATCAAATAATAAAACAGCTTGACAAATTGATCGACACTGTTGAGGTAAAACGCTTAGAAGAGAAGATGAGCGTATATAGAGAACTAGTGCTCATGAAGATCAAAGTAAGCAAACCATCAGACAGCATGGAAATAATGAATCTCGCAAATGCTTTCAAATGCCAGGTTCATGATGTGAGAAAGACATCAATCATAGTAGAGATAACTGCCACACCAGATAGAATTAATGCATTTGAAGATCTAGTACGCGGATATGGAATTTTAGAAATTGCCAGAACCGGAATTTGTGCACTTCCAAGAGGCGGTGTTAATGAAGATTAGAATTTTTGATACAACGCTAAGAGATGGTGAACAAACACCTGGAGTAGCTTTAACACCAGAACAAAAACTAGGCATTGCTGAAAAGCTAGACGCGCTTGGTGTTGATGCCATAGAAGCTGGATTTCCAATAATTTCCGATGGAGAAATGCAAGGTATCAAGTTGATATGTAATGCAAATTTTCGTGCAGAAATTTGTGGTTTAGCAAGAACTGATAAAAAGGACATAGATGCAGCAGTTTCAGCAGGTCTCAAATACATCCACACATTTATCGCAACATCTGACATACATCTCAAGTACAAACTAAAACTAACACGAGATCAAGCATTAGCAAAAGCAATTGAAGCTGTAGAGTATGGAAAGTCACTTGGTTTGCAAGTAGAGTTCTCTGCAGAAGATGCGACAAGAACTGATAGAGAATTTCTTAAAAAAGTTTTCAGCGAAGTTGCAAATGCTGGTGCAGATAGAATTGACATACCAGACACAGTAGGATATTCTACTCCAGGATATATTGCAGAGATAACTAAAGATGCAATTGAAGCGTCACATCTACCAATAAGTGTACATTGCCACAATGATTTTGGCCTTGCAGTAGCAAATGCAATTTCTGCAATACAAGTAGGTGCACAGTGTGCTCATGTCACAATAAACGGAATAGGGGAACGAGCAGGTAATGCATCTCTTGAGGAATTAGTAATGGCACTCCAATGCTTACAGTTTGATAAAAAATATGAGACAAACATTAACACAAAACTTCTCTATG
>DASSAF010000150.1:0-4562 GCA_035685565.1 Nitrosopumilaceae archaeon
ATGCTGACAAAAGATTTTTTCAAAGTAATTGCTGCCATTTTTGCAATATCAACTGATCTTCCCCCACCGATTCCTATTATCAAATCGCTACGATCTTTCTTTATTTCATTTAGAACTTTTTGCACAGATTTTTCGTCATTACTTACACTTGTATGCCAGATGTTCTTTATTTTAGAAGATGCAAGTGAATTTGCAACTTTTTTGTATGTTATTTTTTTTACATGATCGCCAGAGACAACGGAAACCTTTTTTGGATTAGCTAGATCAGCTATAAACTTTCCAATATCGCCAATGTTATTTTCTCCAATGACTATTTTTCTTGGAAGCTCCATTACATGAGAAGGCATAGATTTTTGATGAAATCTCATTATTTATCAATCTCCCGTTTTGCTTAACACAAAGTTATTTAAACGGGTGTTTTCCTACTCTTAGTATCTTAAGTTAAGGAGAATGTTATTTGTCAGACTATGTTGAACAACACACATTACATGGAACAACTACGGTAGGAATTTCCTGTACTGACGGTGTAGTATTGTGTGCAGACATGAGAGCAAGCGCAGGTTATTTCATAGCAAATAATAACACTATGAAAATACAGCAAATCGACAAGCATGCAGGAATGACGATTGCTGGTGGTGTTGCAGATGCACAAAACGTTACTGACATGCTAAGATACCATTCTAATATTCACAGAATAGAAAAACAAGAATATCTTCCGATAAAGTCTATTGCAAAACTTGCCTCGCTGATATTCTTCCAGAACCGATACTATCCATTTATCGCAGACATACTTGTTGGGGGATATGACAAAATAGGACCATCATTATACAACATAGACATGTTTGGCTCTCTTGAAA
This sequence comes from Nitrosopumilaceae archaeon, assembly GCA_035685565.1. Taxonomy (GTDB): domain Archaea; phylum Thermoproteota; class Nitrososphaeria; order Nitrososphaerales; family Nitrosopumilaceae; genus TA-20. The sequence goes on from DASSAF010000150.1 coordinate 858, forward strand.
AGAAAACCTTTGTGACAACAGGAAGCGGTTCTCCAGTTGCATACGGTCTTTTAGAAAATGAATATCGTGATGGACTTAATGTAGAAGAAGGCAAGGTAATTGCTTTACGAGCTGTAAAAGCTGCAATAACAAGAAACATTGGAACTGGTGACGGAATAAACGTCGCAATCATAGACAAGAATGGATATAGACTCTTGACAAAAGAGCAGAAGAAAGCCATCATTACACTTTAGTGAATTTTAATTGCAAAGAAAACAACAACAACGTGAAATATCGCCATCCACAAATATAATGGGTACAATACTGCAAAGTATCCCAAAAGAAGCTGATGTTACCAAGATCGATTATGAGGGCCCAAGAATTGCAATCTATACAAGAAAACCTCGTTATCTGATGGAACACAACGAAGTAATCTCAAACATGGTAAATGTGATAAAAAAGAGAATCGTTGTAAGAACAGAAGAATCAATCAGAAAATCTGAAGAAGAAGCAAGACAGATTCTTACTCAATCAATGCCAAAAGATGCAGATATGCGTGGTACGTTTTTTGATACTGCAATAGGTGAGGTAACACTTGAAGTAAAGCGACCTTGGCTTTTGTATAATACTGAAACATTCAACATGGCTGATGTTGTTGAAAAGACAGGTTGGCGACTACGAATAAGAAAAGCTACTGCCAACCAATCACAAACAATACAAACCATAAACTATAATCTGAAGATTTCGTCTTCGGAGAGAAGTAAACATCTCAAACAAGTTGGTGAAGAAATTTTCAGACCAAAACTTTCTGAAGATGCCGAGGTTTCTCTTCTTACTTTGGGTGGATTTAGCCAAGTTGGTAGATCCTGCATGCTTTTGACAACACATGAAAGCAAAATTTTGATAGACTGCGGTGTCAACCCCGGTACCAGAAATGCCCAAGAAGCATATCCAAGACTTGATTGGACTAATATCACACTAGATGAGCTTGATGCAATTGTAATCAGTCATGCACATCTTGATCATACTGGATTCTTACCTGCACTTTTCAAATATGGTTACAAGGGACCTGTCTATTGCTCTGAACCAACTTTACCAATGATGAACCTAATTCAGCTTGATGCAATCAAAGTTGCTGCTGCTCAAGGTAGAGTTCCGCTATATTCTGAAAGAGATGTCAAGCAGGTTATGAAGCAAACAATAACACTTCCATATGGAACTGTAACAGACATTTCTCCAGACATCAAACTTGTTCTTTCCAACGCAGGTCACATCTTGGGTTCTGCTTCTTGTCACTTTCATATAGGAAATGGTGACCACAATTTTGTTTACACTGGAGACCTAAAGTATGGCAAAACGATGCTTCTTGAAAGTGCCTCTTGGAACTTCCCACGTGTTGAAACCCTTCTGATAGAAAGTACCTATGGTGCAAAAGAGGACATTCAGCCATCACGAGAAGAAGTAGAGGGCACATTTATCAAATCGGTAAATGAAACACTACGAAATGGTGGCAAGGTACTAATTCCAATACCAGCAGTTGGTCGTGCACAGGAACTTATGATGGTAATAGATCAATACATGAAATCAGGGCAGATAGTAGAATCTCCTGTATTTATGGAAGGAATGATCCAAGAAGCAACATCAATTCATGAGGCCTATCCAGAATATCTTGCACGTGAATTAAGACAAAAGATTTTGGAAACAGATGATAATCCATTTGATTCTGAATATTTCACAAATATTGAACATGCTGATGCAAGAGAAGAACCACTACGTGAAGGTCCATGTATTATAATTGCAACGTCTGGAATGCTTGAAGGAGGACCCGTCTTGGAATATTTCAAAAACATTGCACCTGTTCAGAAAAATAAAATTTTATTTGTTTCCTATCAGGTTAATGGAACCCTTGGAAGAAGAGTACTTGATGGTTCAAGACAAGTTTCAGTTGTTGGAAAAGATGGAAAAATAGAAATAATTAACATAAATTGTTCTACAGAAAAACTTGATGGATTTAGTGGTCACAGCGATTACAACCAATTGATGTCATATGTACACAAACTACGACCAAAACTACGAAGAGTAATTGTAAATCACGGTGAAAGAAGAAAATGTGAAAATCTTTCTGCATCAATTCACAGAATGTTTAGAATCACAACTGTTTGTCCTCAAGTTCAAGAAGGAATAAGACTACTTTAAATCGTACTCTGCTTTCCAGATCTTAACCCCTGGAGGAGTTACAATGATTCTTTCTTCTCCCAGTCTTGCAATGTCTGCGTCATGAGTTTTTGCAATGGCATAAATTTCTTCTACTACTTTTCTTAACTCATCTACATTTTTTTGTGCAAGTGGAGTAACCCTTAACACCAGAATCATGTTCTTTTTGATATCCTCTTTTACGGAATGGACATCACTAGCATCCCTCAGTGTGATGGCTTTCAAGTAAGTTGGCGTCTTTTGGGTCTGCATACAAAGTAGATGCAAAGTACTCCCTCAAAAAGTCTTGCTAGTCAATTGCAATTCACAGACTAGCTTGCACGACTAAATTCTGTACTGCAGGTAAGAGGACTCGTCAACTGGCATTACTGAAATTTCTGACTTTACATCCTTTTTCTGTGATACCACAACACTTGGGACATCCTTTGGTGCATCAGAATATCGTAATGTGATAGCTGTAGCTAACTCCAAAAGTTTTTGAGAAATTTCTCCCCGAATTAATGAAACAGGACCTACATGATCTTTTGTTTCAAGCAACACATCGCCATCTAATGCCAAAGCTTTCAGCATTTCATTTTCATCTTGATTTCTTCCAACAACTAATTTTGTTTTCTGATCAAATCTGAAATGTCTTCCAATTTTTAATAGATCAATATCATTAGTAGTTGGTGTTTGTACATGCTTGAAAAGATCTTTTGTTCTAATAGCAAATTTTGGATCTGTTAAAAGACAACCGCCGCCTGCATTTGGTGGATTTTCAATTCCAAATTCTTGTGCCATCCTTAATTGTTCCTTTCTTGATCTACCTCTTATCTTTCCAAGATCTTCTCTTTTTATCAAACCATTTAGTTCTGGTTCTGTAGGTGGAAGCAAGGCCGCTGAAAGTGGTCTTACTATTTTTCCTTCAAGACCAGATTCTTTTTCAATTGTTCTAAGAGCTGGACCGTGTTGACTCATTGGTCTCTGACCTAAAACTTCGCCTGAAATTATAAACTCTGCACCGATCTCTTCCATATGTTTTTTTCCAGCTTCAAACATCATTGCTCTGCAGTCAATGCATGGATTCATTCCCGATCCAAATCCGTGCTTTGGATGCTTTAGCATCTCGATATATTCGTCTCCAAGATACACTGTCTTTAAATTTATACCTAGATTATCTGCAGTCTCTCGTATTTCAAAACCGCATCCTCTTCCGCAATCAAAATCACAAAATGGTGTCTTGATCGCTACTGCTTCCACCTCAAATCCTTGCTTTTGCATCATTTTGATAGCTAATCTGCTGTCAAGACCGCCTGATAACAATGCAACAATCTTCTTTTTTTCTTCCACGGAAAATCACTCGCTTTCGGATATCTAAACCTTCCAGCAAACATAAATTGAGAATTTGTAGATTTTGTGTATTGCAAAAACGCAGGCAAAACATTCTAAAATTTTGTAACAAAATAGATTGTGATAGTATAGTGGCATTTGAGCCTGAAAACCTCTATTACATGACTGGATTTTGGGGGGAGG
>DASSAF010000151.1:0-5793 GCA_035685565.1 Nitrosopumilaceae archaeon
GTATAAGTTCCATGCTTAACTACGCATTTCTAAAATTAGTATTTAATCACTTTCCTACTATACACCACATGAATTGGTAGATATGACATGTCTTGTATTAGATCCTAGGCACACCCAGCCATAGTTGACATATATAACAAATATGTCTCAAATGATCATAAGATGAGTCTTTCAGACAAGACGCGTAAAGCCCTTGAAAAGATCGGTCTTACAAGTTATGAGATAAAGGTATACTCTGCTTTATTGAAAACAGGCCAGATAAATGCCTCTGATCTAAGTCAGAAATCAAGTGTTCCATATTCAAAGATATACGAAGTTTTGGGCACATTAGAAGAAAAAGGATGGATTGGTTCTGATGATTCTAGACCGACACAGTATTTTGCAAAGCCGCCTACAACTGCCATAGAGACATCACGACAAAATTTTGAATCTGATTTTAAAAATAATGAATCTATCATTTTAAAAGAACTCACACCACTTTACGAACAAAGTGGCACAAGTGAAAGGCCTGACATTTGGGTTCTTTCTGGAGTGGTAAATATCGCTTCTAAAATTTTAGAGATGGTGGACTCGTGTAGAAACGAGGTACTGATTGCCATACCAAAGGTTGCAGAAAACCTGGCAAAGGAAGCATTACCAAAACTCAGATCATTGCACGACAAAGGAGTTGAAATAACAATACTGGTTTCCGAAGATGTTGATTCTGAGACTCTAAAATCTTTGTCAAGGGTAGCCAAAGTAAAGGTGAAAAAGGGACTTTTTGGAGGCGGAATAATATCAGACAAGAGATATGTTGTAATATTACTTGGAGAAGATCTCGGTACTTCTGCAGAGGCAGTGGCAATATGGGCTGATCATTCCGGTTTAGCTGGTTTTGCGCGCGAATATTTTGAATATTTATTAAAAGAATCAAAAGACGTAAAGTAAAGTACTGCTGTGATGATTAATATGGAAAAAGACGAAGTACTATTTGTTGGAACTGCAGAAGCAGAACATGTAGAAATGTACCTAAAAGCCATATGGCATATCAAAGAAAGCGGAGATCCTGTAAAAATAAGCACCATTTCCAAGATGCTAAACGTGAGGCAGCCAAGTGTTGTACAAATGTTAAAAAAACTAAATGAAACAAAGCTTGTAAATTATAACAAAACTGGAGTATCTCTTACCAAAAGTGGCGAACAGGTTGGTACTAACATGATGCGAAATAGCAGATTGCTTGAAGTGTTGATGGAAAGCGCACTTAAGGTCGATATTGATGAAGAGATGGTTTGCGGAATTGAACATCACATGAATGAACAATTCACAGATGCACTTTGTACCATGTTAAAGCATCCAAGAAAATGTCCACATACTCATGATATTCCACGTGGCAAGTGTTGCAAAAATTAATTTTGAAATAAGTTATATCACAGTAAAAGTTTGTAATATCATGACCTGTTTTTGTGGATGCGAAACTTATGTCAAAGATGCTAATGGCTTTAAAGTTGGATGTGTAAAGTGCAATCACGGCCCCCAAAACCATGAAGAAAGTTTCAAACTAAAATCAAACCTAGAAGAAAGCCAAAAGCGCGGTTCTCTTTCCTAATCATTCTCCAATTAATTTAACAAGTACTCTTTTTGATCTTCTTCCATCAAATTCTCCATAGAAAATCTGCTCCCAAGGTCCAAAGTCAAGTTTTCCTTTTGTTATTGCTACAACAACTTCTCTTCCCATTACCTGTCGTTTTAAATGCGCATCAGCATGTCCTCACCAGTTCTGTTGTGTTCGTATTGATCTATTGGTTCGTGTGGAGCTAGATGTTCAAGCCACTTTTCATAGTCGTGATGTAGTCCAGTTTCGTTATCATTAATAAACACACTAGATGTTATGTGCATTGCATTTACCAAACAAATGCCCTCTTAATTCCACTTTTATGAACAATCTTTTCAGCTTGTGATGTAATGTTCACAAATCCTCTTCTTGATGGCATGTTGAATGTGAGATATTCTGTAACTGAATTCATTATCAGTCAAGACATATGTTTATGATAAATATTTAGTGCAGGCTCAGAACTCAAGATCCTTCTCATCAAATCAAAGGGATTTGGTCATCAACGCCTGCAGCATCTAATTTTTATTGTTCCTAATTGAGTCTTTCAAGAAGCTTGATAAAAGGCAGAGGTCAGAATTTAGATTAATGGTCGCAATAGATGCTGCGTGTTCCCTTGAAAGTTTCAGGAAGTTTGTGATCCTTAGCACATGCAATTCTTTCGTTCCTGAAAGCTACTTTGAGGATTACGAGGTATTTCCAGAACGTGAAGAAAGTCCGGGACTTATTTATGTCGAAGCTGCAGACAAGGTAACTCTCAAGAAAATTCGTGACATGACTTTTGTCAATGCAAAGGATGTTTTAGGAATAATATATTCATCAAAAAGTGGAAACACCAACTTAAAGTGGCGTCAGATTAGGCGAAATAGTGGAAAAGTAATCGGCGATGCTTCTACCAATACACTCGTAAACTTGACAGAGGCAGGCGTTATTACACAAGAGTGGGTCCAAAATTACCTAAGAAAAAAAGCTGGCGAAAAACAGCAAGCCAATACAAGCGAATTAACTAACTAAACCTCTTTTTATTTTTGTTTTTTAATGTTAAAGTTATAAAATGATTGCAAAACCAATTGATGAAAATTCAGTAGCTTTGATTCCAGAAGAATCAGACGATCTATTTACATTACGAAGAATAATAAAAAAAGGAGATAGACTTGCTGGAGATACTACACGTGCAATAAAGCAAGAAAAGGAATTTGCAAGACCAGATAGAGGCGAACGGGTTAAAATAAGAGTCGCATTAGAAGTCGGAAAAATTTCTATTGACGATGTAGTAGACAGACTAAAAGCTCATGGAACAATTATAGAATCAGATAGTGAATCAGTTAAAAAGGGATCACATCATTCTTTGGTACTTAAGATTGGAGAACCATTTACTCTAACAAAAAAGAATTGGGCCGATATTGAAAGAAGATTAATCCATGAAAAAAAAGAAAACCATAGTTTCTTGCTTGTAGCTATAGATACTGGTGATAGTGGAATAGGAAGACTGAGTGGTACGCACCTTAGGTTAATGCCAAACATGTATTCTGGAGCAAGTGGAAAAAGATACAAATCAAAATTTAACATTGAGACTTTTTTTGAGGATGTTCAAAGTGCAATATCTACTTCCGTACGAGAGGGTGATCTCATAATAATATTTGGGCCAGGAGAGACAAAAAATAGATTTAGAAATTTTCTTGCAGATATGCCTATTGGCAAAAAACACAAAATTCAGGTTGTTGAAGGCATAGACTCTGGTGGTGAAGATGGAATTTACACTTTCATAAAATCAGAGGCCATGAAACAAGTAATGACACAAAGCAAGATTGCCAAAGTCTCTGTAATCATTGACGAAGTAATGCTTAGAGTTAACAAGAAGAGTAATAAATTTACCATGGGCTTTGATGAAACCACAAGGGCAAATGATGCAGGGGCTGTAGAATCACTTGTTTTTTCAGACAAAGTTTTTGAAAAACAAGATGAAGATAAAGTAATAGAGTTTCTCAATCAAGCAGAAAACAAAGGAGTTAACGTATTTGCAGTAGATTCTACAACAGATGTCGGATTAAGAGTTTCATCGTTGGGTGGAATTATTTCACTTTTGAGATTTGTTCCGCCTAGTTGATTGTACTAGCCAATCAAAGTAAGACTTGTTTATGGAGTTTATTTTTATCTCTACAATTTCTGGTACTTTGTATGGATGTAATTTTTTGATCTCAGTTTTTAGTGGTGAACTTGATATAGATGTTGTTTTAAAAAATGCCAAGAATTCCTCCGTTTTTTCCATCTTGCCTTTCCATATGTAAACTGAATTTATTTTGGTAAAGTTTACACATGCAGCAAGCTGTTTTTGTACCACTACATTTGCAGTTTTTAGAACAGATTTCTTGTTAGGGTATGTTGAGATTATCATCATTGCTCCCATAGCAACCGATAAATTTGCCCTGACTAAAAAGAGTATCAATTAACTTGGCATATAATTTTTTGACGCAGAACTCTATCATTTACGTTTTGATTGTGTGGGTAATAGTATTTGTGATTGCAAAAGCTTCCAAGCTTGACAAGCATGGTTTTGAGATAAAACCCTACAGTCTGGTATACAAAAATCAAAAAGTACAGGTTGTCCTAACTAGGATTTTAGGCCGAACTCAAAAATTGACAAGGCTGTTTTCTAATACAAGTGTAATAGCTGGCTTCATAATGATGGGATTTGCTTTTTGGTACCTCATATCCAATCTTTCCAATTTCTTTGTAAAGCCAGAGTCATTTGCTGCTATGACAGTCCTAATACCAGGTGTCACTATCCAATCAGGACCAAACATTGCATATTTTTTGCTAGCTGTTCCAATTGTTCTTGTTATTCACGAAGGCGCGCATGGCATTGTAGCAACTTTAGAAAAAATAAAAATCAAAACTGGCGGCTTTGCTGTATTTATCGCGTTATTTGCAGGATTTGTAGAACCAGATGAGGAAGAGTTTGCCAACTCACGTAAGATTTCAAAACTTAGAGTAATAGGTGCCGGAGCAACATCAAATGTTCTTTTTTCGTTCATTATAGCGGGCCTGCTAATTTTCAATCCTTCATTTGCATTATTAATGCCAGACCCAATTCGCAGCACATTTTACCACGAACCTCTAGGTGTACCAATAGTTTCAGTGACTGAAGGAACTGGTGCATCAAAAGCAGGACTGCTCAAAGACGATATCATTACTGCAATTAACGGAATACCCATTGTCAATCCACTAGATTTTCAAAAAGTAAATTTGAAACCAGGTGAAACTGCATCAGTATCAATACTTAGAGAAGGACAAGCTTTGCAAATTCCTGTGGTACCTACACCTTCAAAAGACAATGCTACAAAAGGAATGCTTGGAATTTTAAGAGCGGCATTTCCAGCTTATCAACCAGTTGTACCATATTACATTCATTGGAGTCCAGAAGTGTTCATGTTTCTTCTTTGGCTTTGGATGCTCTCATTTTTTATTGGCATATTTAACATGCTTCCTCTCCCTATACTTGATGGCGGAAAATTCGTCCAGAGTATAATTGAGAAAAAGATCTCAGACAAGGCAGTAAAGGTGACCATGTGGTCAGTTTATGCACTGACTTTTGCTTTGTTTGCGCTCAACATAGCATTATCAGTAGTCAAATCTGGTTTTATTACAATATAAAATAGAATTATAGATTTTCAAAAAATCACATATGGTTAAATTTGGGTATAAAAAAAATCCAATATGAAATGTAACAGGTGTGAAAATGTTGCTGCATATTCCAGAAAATATTCTGGAGAAAACCTTTGTGCAAATTGTTTTTCGGATTCCATATTACAAAAAACGGCAAGAGCAATATCAAAATATAACATGATAAAAAATGGCGATGTTGTTGGCATAGCAATATCAGGTGGGAAAGATTCACTTTCTCTTTTGCACGTACTTAAAAAAATGTCCGAATCTCATAATTTTAAGATTAAAGCAATAACAATAGATGAAGGAATATCAGGGTATAGGGACGAAGCACTGGAAATTGTAAAAAATTTTTGCAACAATATTGGAATAGAGTACAAGGTATTTTCCTACAAAGAACTTTTCGACATAACTTTAGAAGAATCTTTAGAACATAGAGAAAATGAAAAAACATCTTCATGTTCTATATGTGGAACTCTAAGAAGGCGAGCGATTGATTTTGGTGCAAAAGATTTAGGAGTAGATGTAGTTGCAACAGG
>DASSAF010000152.1:0-4345 GCA_035685565.1 Nitrosopumilaceae archaeon
ACGTCCTTTATGTGAAGAGGCATCCTACTTTCACGATGGAATTCTAACATTATGAGTTCCCCATATTTTTTTGATTTAACATACTCTTTGACCAAAGCAACTGCTGGATTGAATCTTTCAATATAGCCACACGTCAGAACTATTTTGTTTTTTTCTGCAAGTTTCTGAAGTTCTTCTCCCTCATGGGAAAGATACGTCATGGGTTTTTCTACAAAAACATTTTTCTTTTGCTCTAATAGTGTTTTTGCAATTTTAAAATGTGTAGAAGTTGGAGTACAAACAAAAGCGCCATCAAATTTTTCTGAATCTAATAATGTGTCTAAAGATGAGTAATGATTTACAGAGTATTTTGCTCCAAATTCTTTTGCTCTAGTTGAATCTGCATCACAAACTGCACAAAGTGCTCCCAGTTGTGATAGAATTCTTGCATGGTTTTTACCCCATCCGCCAGTTCCTATTTGAACAATTCTCAAATTAATACACCGAAGTTATCCAGTCGGAGTATTTTTCATTTCTACCCGTAACTATTTCTAAATATATTGAACGCAACTGTTTTGCTATATTTCCAGCTTTTCCAATTCCAACCTTTTTACCATCAACAGAAATGATAGGTGTAATTTCTGCAGCAGTGCCTGTAAGAAAAATCTCGTCTGATAGGTAAAGTTCAGTGCGTGTAACCTCTCTTTCTATAACTTCATATCCTAAATCCTGAGCAATTTTTATCACGGAATCTTTTGTTATTCCTTCAAGTGCAGATGAGCTTGCTGGAGGAGTTATCAATTTGTTGTTTCTTACAAGAAATACGTTTTCTCCTGGGGCTTCACTCACATTTCCTAATTGATCCAACATAATTGCTTCATCATACCCATTTCGTTTACATTCTTGTGTTGCCAAAATTGAGTTTAGATAGTTTCCTCCCATTTTAGCCAGAGGTGGTGTTGATATGTCATGAATTCGTCTCCACGATGATACGCCAGTTTTTATTCCGTTTTTGTTAAATAAATCACCAAATGGGAACATCACTATAGCTGTATGTGTAGGAGCATTTTCCGTTATATGCAAGTTTATGCCATATCTACCAACAAAATAAAATGGTCTTATGTAACATGATTGTTTTACTGCATTTTTTTTACAGAGACCAATTATTGCACTAGCAATTTCTTTATTTGTAAATTTTAAAGAAATTGAATAAATTCTACCTGAATTTCTGAATCTTTTGATATGATCATCTAGTCTGAAGATGTAAAGATTTTTTGAATTCCAGTACCCTCTAAGTCCTTCAAATACTGAAGTTCCATAATGTATTGCGTGCGTCATAACAGAAACCTTTGCTTCATTATCTTTCACAAATTTACCGTCAAACCAAACAAATTCTGGGCTAAAAGATTTCATATAAAACATCGAAGCCGTCTGTAATTAATCTATTTCTACCAGAAACCGTTACTTGGAAATTTCATTCCAAGAACTCTGTAGGTACAATCCTTAGAGGCAGCGTATTTTTTTACAATATCCCAGTTCTCTTGAATTATCTTTACTACTTCTGATGAAACATAATTTTCCCAATCTGTATCTTTTCCAAGAGCTGCCTCAAACATCTTTTGTTTTACAAAAGAGGCGGAGGTGGTTTTTCTTGTTCCAACTCTTGGGTTAAGCCCATAGAGTTTTAGCACAAATCCTTCAGCTTTGTCTCCAGTGTAAGTGAAATAATCATCTGTTAAACCACCTAGAATTTGTTTTTTTATTCTCCAGGAAAATGGAGAAAGAAGAGGTGGCATGTATTTTGCAAATGGTGCATAAAATGAGTAATTTGATAGTATGGAAATGGAATTGCCAAATACTGATTGAAGCATTTTTTTCCGTAATTCAAATCCAAACGGAAAACTTCTACTATTGATCTCTTTGTCTTTATTGATAAATACAACAGGCATGACTCGAACTTCATTTTTTTCTTTTAGTTCTTCAATTATCTCTACATGTGCTTTTGTAACAGGATTCAAATGAGCAAGGTAAATTGCAACAGTCAATTATACCTCTTACAAATATTGTCATATTTCAATGATGATACAATTTTACAAAATAACAAATACGTTAGTGAATTGAATTCGAAACTTTACTAGAAAAACAACCTACGTAAATTTCTCAATAAATGGGGGCGATGGGACTTGAACCCACGACATCCAGCGCCCGAGGCTGGCAGTCTAAACCAAGCTGACCTACGTCCCCGTAAACCCGCCAATAATATTCAATATTATCTTTTCAATAGAAATTTTTGATTTAACCATATGATTCGTACTTTATCTCAAAGCTCTTGTCTGGTCTCTTATTTCTTTCAGTTACAAAACCCTTTGGTGTAAGAACATCCATGCACCCATCTATAGTTCCTTGCCATCCACAAATGAAAAAGACTGTATTATCAGCGGTGATTTTTTCACCTACCATCTTCTCAAGAGGAGACATATCTCCATCTTTTGATTGCAGGAATGTTTCCACTCTTCCTTTTTGTCCACTCCATGATCTGTTAAACCATTCTTGTGGTCTGCTTATTGATGCTCTGTATTTGAAATTCCACTTATCTTTACCTTTATCAAGACTTTCTTCCTCCATCTTTGTTAAAAGATCTCTATAACCAAGTTCATCAACATAACTTGCTCCATGTAGCACTACAATCTCTCTTTTGCTTCCAGTATCATGTAGATGTTGAGCATAACTAACAAAAGGCGCAAGTCCAGTTCCTCCGCCCAAACAAACGATTCTTCTATTGTCAGGCTCGCCATTTGGTTTTTTCTCCTCAATTGTAAAAGCACCAGTGGGTTTTACCCAAATTATTTCATCTCCTTCCTTTGCACTAAATAATATTGTAGTAAGGCGGCCTGGAAGAGGTTTTCTTACCCATCTGATGTATAACTCAACATATTTTCTATTTTCAGGATGGGACGCAATTGAATATGCTCTTCTTATAATTTTATTTTCACTTGGAACATGTGCTCCTAATGTTATGAATTGACCAGATTTGTATTGTGGTACATCTCCCTCTTTTGGTATTATTCTAAAAACAGCTAGATCTTCTTTTTGAATTTGAACATAAGTAATAACTGCTTTATTATCTACAACCACGCGAAAAGTTCTGTATTTGATAGTTAAATATCTTATGTTGATTTGGTTGAGATAATTTCTTGAACCATCTAAACGTTAATAACCTCACAAAAAAAGTTAATGCAAATCAGAATGCCACTCTGATTGTAAAAGTTGGGCCGGTCGTCTAGCCCAGTAGGATACGCCCTTGGCATGGGTGAGATCGTGGGTTCAAATCCCACCCGGTCCACTTTTTTAGTAATTTGCCGTATTGATCATCTCATCTGATAGTTTACGTAGTTATATTCTAGCAAAAAGGTTTACAGTAGAATCAAAATTTCTTCTAATCTATTTTTAGAATCACAAAATGATGATAGATAATTATTTTTTGTACAAACTAAATGAATGACTACATTTTTTAAACAATTATTTGAAGACTTGTCTCTAATTATGTTACTGTTATGGGAAATTCAGATTTTGGAGCTAACGCATCAATATCTCGTAGGTTGTCCCATACAAAAGTCTCAATTTTATAATTTCCTGCAGAATGAGGCGTCCATGAAAGCGCTGCTGTTAATGTTTGATTTTTCACAAGAGATCCAGATTGCCAATTTAGATCTATTATAGCTCCATTAGAATCAATTATTTGTACAATATATGCCCAGTCTATGTTTTTGTCACTGATGTTTTTAAGTGAGGTTTGCAAATTAAGCTGTTGATCTACCACCGGCGATTTGATCTCTTCTCCTAACGAATTGACTATCTTGAAATCCGAGGTTGAAACTTCGCCATATCCATAAGCAAAACCAAATCCAATCATAAAAAAAGACAGAAAAAAAGGTATGGCAAAATTCATCGAATCACATGTTCCATTCTTAGATTTAAATTATCCCAATATGTAGAACGTTATATGTCCGAGTCTAGAGAGACAATCTACATAGGCAAAAAACCACTGATGGCGTATGTAACTTCTACGCTGATTCAGTTGGCAAATCAACCAAAAATATCTATCAAGGCAAGAGGACTCAGCATTGGGCGTGCAGTTGACGTTGCACAAATAATTGCACGTAAAACAGAAAATGCTGGGTATTCTATTGGAAACATCACAATCGGCTCAGAAATGCTAAAATCAACAGACGGGCGAGACAGAAATGTTTCTACTATAGACATCGAAGTAAAAAGAAACAATACTTAGATAACTACTTGACTTGGAGGATTTTTGTCCTTTTTGTTATTTTATATTTTTGATACATAACGCCTTTCCATTTTCATG
>DASSAF010000153.1:0-2694 GCA_035685565.1 Nitrosopumilaceae archaeon
CTCCTGAGCTACAAGTTCCACATGTGTTAGTATGTCAACTTTTGGCGATGCTCTTCCCATAGCACGTGGAGTAAATCTTTGAAGTTTTCTTCCTTTATGTACAGTAGCATTTATTATTTTTAATCTGTCCAAATCCATCCCACGATATTCTGCATTTGACTCTAAATTATCAATAAGTTTAACAAATTCAGTAGCTGCTTTTTTCGGATATCGTCCAGCCATTACTCCTGTGTCTGACTTGTGTCCGACCTCGTTGTTATATCTTCTAAATGGTACTGCACGTTTCAGTCTTATGACATCTTGGAGATAATCTCTGGCAGTTTCTATCGACATTCCTTTTATTGTAACTGCAATTTCACGTGCATGTTTATGAGAAATTGTTTTTTCCCTAAGTGAAGCACGAACATGTCTTGTCCTGTCATAATTTTGAAAAGCATATTTGAATTGCATACTACTCACTTTAATGGCACATACAAGCTAGAACGTGATGCTCCAACACCTGGAGCTCCATGCTGAACTCTTTTGTTTGTTAACGAAAACTCGCCCAAATAGTGACCAACCATTTCTGGTTTTATTATTACTGGATGAAATTCTTTTCCGGTGAAAACGTTGATTGTAAGTCCTATCATATATGGAAGAATTATCAAATCTCTAAGATGTGTTTTAATTGGAGTAGTAAGTTTCCCTGCTTTTGCCAACTTTACTTCCTCTAGTAGTTTTCTTTTATTATCAGTAATGCCTCTAGTAAGAGATCGTCTGGCTCTTGCTGGAAATAGTTCAAAGAGCTTTTCTAAGGACAGAGTTTGTAATTCTTCTGTAGGTACTCCTCTATACTTGAATTCTTTAACCACGTATATTCACCATCATTCGAAATGATTCAGGACAGACCATATTATAGCATTCCTATCTTTGTTGCAAGATCCCTTGCCTTCTCTACAGTTTGGAATTTAACAAATGCCTTTTTACCATATACTGTTCTGCAAACATTTACACTTACGGGTGTTTCTTTATAGAGAAGCTTTACTGCCTCCATGATTTTTGGTTTAGTAGAAGTATCCTTAACTAGAAAACAAATTCTGTTTTCATTTTCAACTAGTGCAAATGTTTTTTCTGTAACATACGGTTTGAGCACAATGTGATTTGCTTCCTCTATGTTCATCTTTTTATCACCATTAGCTCCAAATGTGAAGACTTTATCTTTGCGAGTTCTTCAATGGCTCCCTTTGAAAATACTGTTAATCTGATTGGTTGAGCACCTGGAACTAAATCTAAAACACTCAAGCTATTCACTGCTTTTACATCTACACCTAAAAATGTCCCAGTTGCTTTTGATAGATTCTTAGAATTTTTTACTACAATTAGTATACTTTTCCCAATCTTGGATTTTCTACCCCGCAATTGAGGTTTCCCAGAACGACGCTTTAGTCTATTTTTTAGTCTATCAATATCCTGTGTCAAATTAAGTGCTTCAAAGAATTTTGCAAGCTCCTTTGATTTTGACACGGATTCAATTTCATCAGAAACAACTATTGGAAATGATTCAAGTTTGTCAATTTTATGACCTCGTGATTTTACTAGTGATTCAGAGGCAGTTGCCGCAATTGCAGAACATAAAGCAAGCTTATTTTCTTTTTTATTTAACATCTTGTAGGTCACTTTTTCTGTTGTTGGAGGATGTGCCTGTCTTCCACCTCGTACCATTGCAACACCACCACCCTGACCCTGTCTGCCACCACCACCGCCATGCATCCTAGCAACTCTTGATTGATGATGACCTGTTGGAGGACTATTTGATTCTGCTACAACATTCATACCAGCAAGTGGATATCGTCCTTGAGTTTGAAATTTGTGCGATTCTAAATTTATGTATGCTCTGTGTAAAAGATCTACCCGAAGTGGTGTGGAAAAAACAAGTGGCAATTCAATTTCTTCTTGTTTTGAACCGTTTATTGAGAATACTTGTATGGTCAAATCATTATCTCCAAAACTTTTGGTTGTGTAATCTTAGAAGTTCTATGACGCATTGGAGAACGTAGTTTAACCAGTCTTCTATAAGTTCCTGGAATTGAACCACGTATTACAACAAAGTCTCCCTCTACTAATCCAAAATGTTTGAATCCTCCAGCAGGATTAATTTTGAATTCAGAATTTTGTGTGTTGCTCATTATCATTATCCTATTGTTGTATTGTGTTCTTTGATGGAAACCTCGTTGACCAGCTCTTGGAACAGTATACATGATGGTTGCAGGACTGATTGGACCTAATGTACCAAGCGCTCTTACACTTTTTCTTGATTTGTGTTGTTTCTTTTTTACACCCCATCTTGTAATTGGGCCTTCAATTCCTTTACCTTTTGTTATGGCTGCAATATCAACATCTGCAACTTTTTGAAAAACTTGATCAACTTTAACTTCTTTACCTAAAAGATCTTTTACAAACGCAAATTGTTTTTGTATATCTCCGCCTTTTACTGCTATCTCAAAAACATATGGTTTTTTTTGATCAATGCCTGCTTGTCCTGGCAGAATAGCAGCAATGGCAAAAACGTCATTAATCCTTCCGAGTGATTTTTCTGCGCGTTCAAGACTTTTTTCATCGGACTTTGCTGTAAATAGCCTAGGCAGTTCTTTTGGTAAATCTTTTGCATAAACATCAAAAGAAGAATCAATACCATACCTGTCTTTTGAATATCCT
>DASSAF010000154.1:0-5796 GCA_035685565.1 Nitrosopumilaceae archaeon
AAAAAATTAGGAGCTAATTTATTGTACAGATACATAGAATTGTCGTGTTTGAAAATGAAAAAACTTGGGCTAGTGCAGTATTAAACAACTCTACTGATGAATTCAACAGAAAATTTGATCAGGCAATTGACATGGTAAAAAAAGATTTTGGCAAAAGATATCCTTTGATAATAGGAGGAAAAGAAATTTACTCTGATAATCAATTCCAAGTACGATCTCCATCTGATACCAGAATTGTTATTGCAAATTTTCCATTGGCAACAAAGGACGATACGCTTCATGCCATAGTCTCTGCAAAAGATGCCTTTTCAAGATGGAGTCAAATTCCTTATCAAAAAAGAGTTGAAATCTTTAGGGATTGTGCAGACACGTTGTCCTCTGATAAATTCCAACTTGCCGCTATAATGACATTTGAAAACGGTAAAAACCGTCTTGAAGCAATGGGAGATATAGATGAGGCAATTGATTTTCTTAGATTTTATTCAGATCAACTTGAATTGAATCAAGGCTTTTCTAAGGAAACAAAGAGTGCCAGTCCTAATGAAAAGACACGAAGTGTGCTCAAACCATATGGTCTTTGGGGAATAATATCTCCATTTAATTTTCCATCTGCTATAGCAATCGGAATGACTACGGGCGCTCTCATTACTGGCAATTCTGCAGTTCTCAAACCATCTAGTGATGCTCCGCTTTCAGCATTCAAGTTTGTAGAATCAATATATCACAAGATTCCTCCAGCAGCTCTGAACTTTGTTACTGGTGCTGGAAGTGTTGTAGGTAAAACAATACTTGAAAGCCCACTTGTTGATGGAATTGCTTTTACTGGCTCAAAAGAAGTTGGGATGTATGGGTTTGAAGCTTTTGTTGAGAAAAAGCCCCGACCATTTATTTCTGAAATGGGAGGAAAAAACCCTGTAATTATAACCGAATCTGCAGATATTGAAAAAGCCGCAGAAGGAGTTTTACGTGCATCATTTGGATATGGCGGACAAAAGTGTAGCGCTTGCTCCAGAGTCTATGTGCAAAAAAATATTGCAAATCAATTTATGGAAAAACTGGTATCAAAAACAAAATCCATCAAGATAGGCTATCCTTGGCAAGAAGATGTATTTTTGGGGCCCATAATCAATGAAGATGCGGTAAAAAAATTCCAAAGAGCATCAGAGATTGCAAAAAAAGATGGAAAGGTTGTATTTGGCGGCTCTGTTCTAAAAGATTTGGATTACCAACATGGCTATTTTGTAGAGCCCACAATAGTTACCGACCTTCCACAAGAACATGAACTCATAGTAGAAGAATTGTTTTTGCCGTTTGTTTGTGTTATTTCGTTTGATAGATTTGATGAAGGCATGTCGATGACAAATAAAACCAATTACGGTCTTACTGCTGGTATATTTAGCAAAGACCAAAAAGAAATTGAAACCTTCTTTGAAAAAATTGAAGCAGGTGTAACTTATGCAAATAGGACTGCAAGTGCAACTACCGGTGCAATGGTTGGAGCCCAGCCGTTTGTTGGTTGGAAAGAGTCTGGAATTTCAGGTAAAGGGGCTGGAGGGGAATATTATCTTCTTCAATTCATGAGAGAGCAGACTCAGACTCGATGTGAATGAATAAAGGAACTTCCTAAAAGCAGAATGTTTCGCTTTCTTTCCTTTAGCCTTCTAATAGAATAGGGAAGCCAGTTGGTGCCATATGGAATGTATTCTGATATTGAAAATCCCTTTTTTACAAGAACTGGTTTTAATTCATCCCGTATTCCTTTTAGCATTTGGAACTCAAATTTTCTTTCATGAGTTTTGTACAGTTGTATGGCTTCATCAATTAATTTAGAATCATGTGTTGCAATACCAAATTCATTACCATTGACAAAAAGCATTTTCATTAATTTCTTGTAATTTTCATCAACCCCTTTTCTTGTCTGAAATGCAGTTTTCTTGTCTTCATGATATGCTCCTTTTACTAGACGCACCTTTCCTCCTTTTTTTAGCAGCTCGGACAAATCATTTGATGTTCGCTTTAGATTTGCTTGAAGAGCTATGCCTAATCTTTCATATTTATCAAATAGATCATTATAGATTCCTATGGTGTCATCAGTATATTCAGATGACTCCATGTCAATCCAGACAAAAGATTGTGATAACGATGCCTTTTCTATTATTTTGCCAAAGTTTTCAGCACACTCTGTTTTGTTTTTTGATAATCCTATCTGTGTAGGTTTGATTGATACACCGCCTTCAACTTTGGATTTGTGTAAATTATCAACAAGAAGAAGATATTCTGATACGGTGTTCTCGATTTGATTCTTTGAAGTCATATGTTCTCCTAGCTTGTTGATTATTGCGTCCATGCCATACTTGTTTGCAAGGCGCGCAGATTCCAAAGCTTGCTCCATGGTGTCACCCGCTATCCATTGTTTTGCAATTCTGAATAGAAATCTCTCCATTAATCCAGATTCTGATTGTTTCAATTCATTGACCTTCCTTTCATTATATTTAACAAGATTAATTTCAATTTATGCACTAATCTCATTTGTACGGGATTTTTTTTCCTATTACTAATAGCTTTAACAAGGGTTCTCTATACCATTTGATATCTTGAAGAGAATAGGACTTTTGGGGTGTGGTGCGATTGGTACTGAAATTGCTTTGGCAATTGATTCAGGAAAGATTCCGGCCAAATTAACCCATGTTTTTGATTTTTCTAAAGATGCCTCAAAATCACTAGTAACAAAACTAAAGGACAAACCTGAAATTACTGAAAACGTTGGCTTGCTTGCTGCTGCGCCAACTGATATCATTGTAGAAGCAGCATCTCAAGACGCAGTTAGAGATAACGCACTCAGTATACTGCAAAACAGAAAAGATTTGATGATCATGAGTGTTGGTGCACTTTTAGACGAATCCATTTTAGATATTATAACTGAAGGTTGTAAAGACTTTAAAAGATCAATCTATCTTCCGTCTGGAGCAATTTTGGGTCTAGATGGAATACGCTCTGTAAAAGATGAATTAGAATCAATCACATTGGTTACGACAAAAAGTCCAAGATCATTAAAAGGAGCAAAATTCTTTGAAACTTCAAAACTTGATATTGAAAATATTAAAGAATCTAAAACAATTTTTGACGGTACTGCACAAGAAGCCGTACAACTTTTTCCTGCTAACATTAACGTGGCAGCTCTTCTTAGCTTGGCTGGACTTGGAAGCTTTAACACCAAAGTAAGAATAGTTGCAGATCCAAATACTGACAAAAACACTCACGAGATAGTGGCTCAAGGTAAATTTGGTAAATTTTCAATTAAAGTAGAAAACATACCGAGTACAAGTAATCCCAAAACAAGTAGGCTTGCAATTTTGTCTGCTATAGAGTGCCTGAGGGCAGTCTGTAGTAATGACATTAGAATTGGAACATAAATGGCAAATATTGCCATCATATCACAACACGCCCTCAAATATGTCATAGACCTTATCCTTTAAATGATAAAAATCACCAGTTTATTTTGGTCAAATGAATTTAAAATCAGAAATCTTGAAGCTTAAAAAAGAAAAAGACGTTCTTATTTTGGCGCATAACTATCAACTACCTGAAGTACAGGATATTGCAGATTATGTAGGGGATTCTTTAGGATTATCAAGACAATCTGCAAAGACCACACAAAAAACAATTTTGTTTTGCGGTGTACACTTTATGGCAGAAACTGCCGCTATCACATGCCCAGACAAAAAAGTGCTTATACCAGATCTTGCTGCAGGTTGCTCATTATCTGATACCATAACTGCGGATCAACTGCGAAAATGGAAAGGCGAACATCCGGGAGCCATAACTGTAGGTTATGTGAACACGACTGCCGAAGTAAAATCTGAGCTTGATTATTGTTGCACATCCTCAAACGCAGTAAATGTTGTGAAATCAATTCCAGAAAATAAAGAAATTCTATTTTTGCCAGACATGTTCCTAGGATCATATGTTGCAAAGATGACAAATAGAAATAACATGTTTATCTGGGCAGGAGAATGTCACGTCCACGCGGGTATCCGTTCCCAGGATGTGCAAGAGAAACTAAATCAGTATGCCAGTGCTGAATTTCTAATACACCCAGAATGTAGCTGTACTTCATCAGTCATGTATGATGTTGCATCAGGGGATTATGGGAACAGACAGGTCCAAATCCTGTCTACTGAAGGAATGATGAATCATGCAAAGGATTCGCCTTCAAAGAAATTTGTTGTTGCAACAGAGACTGGGATATTATACAGGATGAGAAAACAAAATCCAGATAAAGAATTCATTCCTATCTCAGAAAATGCCATATGCAAATACATGAAGATGATAACTCTAGACAAAGTCTACTCTTCTCTAAAAGAAGAAAAGTATGAAGTAAAGGTTCCAAAGAACATTGCTCAAAAAGCACAACTTGCAATTGAACGAATGCTTGCAATCAGTTAACTTCTAAACTCAAATCTAGCCCCGGAACTGCACTAGTGATCTTTCCAACTGATATCATATCAACACCAGTTTTTGCATATGATTGAATGTTGGTAGAATCAATGCCCCCTGAAGCTTCTATTTTCACTTTATCCCTTAGGTGTACCTTTTTTAAAACGTTGATAATTTTTGAAATTTCATTTGTTGTGCGATTATCTAGCATTATAATTGACGCTCCAGCTTTTGCAGCAAGAATTGCATCATTTAGGCCTTCGACCTCGACTTCAACTATTTTATATTTTTTACATGCCTTTTGAACCAATTCCCAAACAGAATCAGAAACTGCAAGATGATTATCCTTTATCATGATCATATCATCAAGTGACATTCTGTGTCTATTGCCTCCGCCAATTTCTACTGCATCCTTGTCAAACAAACGTAATCCTGGCGCTGTTTTTCTTGTAGAGTAGAGTTTTACTTTTGGGTTTATTTTTCTTATTTTATTTACAAGATGATTGGTTTGAGTTGCAATTCCACTCATTCTCGATAATAGGTTGAGTGCAGTTCTCTCACATGGCAATATGATATGTGCAAAACCTGATATCGTCATTATTTTCTGGTTTGGTTTAATTTTTGCGCCATCTTTTTTTAGAATTTTTACTTTACATCCTCTTGAGACAAAGATGTATCTTACATATTGCACTCCGGCTACCAATCCTTCTTGTCTTGAGATTATACTTGTAATGATTTTTTTTCTTGGTAAAAGATTACTTGTAATGTCTCCTTTTCCAATATCCTCAGCTAAAAAATTATCAAGCGCTTTTCTTGCACGTATGTGCAATCTAGGTTACCTTGAGAGCATACTTGCCCATTACTGTTATTCCCAAAGTTTTTGCAACTACCGATGTAGCTGGGTCAACTATGAGAATAGAACCACGCCAATCTGGCGTCAGATCTGCTGATTTACAATTAGGACATACTTTACCTATTGTTACAAATTTACATTTTCTACATGCCATTTCTTTTACCATATTAATCTCACTTTGCTTCTACAACTTTCTTAGCTTTTTCAGCTGGTGGAGTTTTAACTTTTTCAGTTTGAGCTGGTGGAGATTTTGCTTTCTTTATCTCTTCTTCTATCCATTCATCTGCACCAAGGAAAGGCTGTCTGCATGTAATGCCTATTTTCATAGCTGCTGTTTTTCCAAGAGAAACTGCAGTTATTCTTGCACGAAGTGTAGTACCAATTCTCATTGTTCTTCCACTTTGATTAGCAAGTATCAAACCAGATTTTACATCGCTTTTTAGATAATCATCCATAATTTGTGATAAATGCAACAATGCATCAGTTGCTCCAATTCTTACAAATGC
>DASSAF010000155.1:0-5399 GCA_035685565.1 Nitrosopumilaceae archaeon
ACAAAACTTATGCTAAATTTGGTCTGGTTTATTGTGTTTGGCCTTTCTGGATCTGTATAGAACCCTACCTTGATGCTTCCCTTGTCAGTTAGTTGTACTTGGTTTTGTTGAGCGTTATTTTTTGATGTCGAGTCATCACAATTGTAGCAAATCTGTGCGTAGCTTGGCATAATTGCCACTAAAGATAAAATCACAGATGCAACCCCGATCAGAGTCATGTATTTTACACCTGCAGTTATACTAAAATTATTTAAAACATTTGATGAAAATAAAATTTTACTAATTTTTATCATGTTGATTTTCAATTTGGCTACTCTTTTTTGACTTTGAGAACACGTAAAACTATTTCAAATGATAATCCAAATGCCAGAACGGCAAATGCCATCATAACAGGCCAGAAAAAGTCTGGTGGTGTGGATCCATTAAAAATCGGTGTTCCAGATCCTAGGTGTGGATTCTGAACTGCAGCAGTTACTTTTTCTCTCGCAAGTTTGAGTATCTCCTCAAGTGATGCACCAGAACCTGTACCGCCATCTCCCGAATAAGGTCCTCCTACTGCGTTGTAAAACGGATTGTAGCTAGTGTAACCTCCACCGCTTGGAGCTTCCTGTATTCCTTTAGATATATCTGAAATCAGTCCTGTTCCCTGCAGCATAGCTGTTGCAAACCATGCGCCTACTGCAGCAACTCCTATTGCACCAAATCTGTAAATTGATTTGAACGAGTTGAACAGTGATTTGCTTGATTTGGCCCTCGCTGAAAACTTGGATGGTAAAATAACAATTGCAAATTTTGTAGCGGAATAATATTTCATATCGTGTGCCTTTGTGTTCTTTCCAATCTTTGATATCTCAACTAACCCTACGTCCTGCATTTTCTTTATATGATACCGTACAAGCTGCAATGAATATTCAGTCTTTGTTGCAATTTCATTTGCAGTCAATGTTTCGTCAAACAGCAATTTCAAAATTGTCCTGCTTACGTCAGTTATTAGAACCTCACCTAGTACTCTGAGCCTCTCGTCATCGGTATCGTATATTCCTATTTTATCTGCAGTTGGCTGATTAGTTTTATCTGGGCTCATAATAATAGATATCATATAGCTACTCTATGCTATGTAAGACTTTTGATGAAATCCTGCTTTCATCAAACGCTTTATTCAATAATTCTGTATTAAAAATCATGATAGCAAAGAAATCAATCCTTGCTGGGATTATTTTTGCCTTTTTGGCAACAGCCACAATGCTGCCATTAGCTGCGGCACAGATATACCCTAGTGAAAAAAATGGTCCCACACTAGAGGAAGAACTTGCACTTGCAAGAAAAAAAATAGACGAGGTCAAAGCTCACCCAGGAGAAGGCTCTGGAACTCCTGTTCTTAGCGCAAATGGAGTAGTTGGTGCCTCTACAATAGTTGGTGCGGTCTTTGGAGGAATCTTCATAGCATTTGTGGTACAGGCAAAAAGACATGCCATGATAAAGACACAGTAGAACAAAATCCCAAATTTTTTTATAATTTTATTTAAAAAATTTCTCATCACGTGTTGCAATTTGTAGAGTTTTCATTGTTTAAGATCCATGATGCGTCATTTTTAGAGATTGCTGATAAATTATCGAATAAATTTGTGGTGTAATTTATAAAAAAAATTCTGTGTGTTGATGTTTCTATCTAGAGATTATCAAGAAAGAATTCATTCCTAAATGGAAAATTCGAATGTGATTAGTGTTACAGAAAATTTTTATCTTAGCAAATTGTGTTTATGTAATTTCCATTTTAGGAAATTATACCTCATTCTTTAAATGGAACAATTGTATAAGAATTGCAGGGTTGGTGTTCATTTGTTAATCAGAAAAATCTTAGCTTTTAGTATTGTTTTTATTGCAATTCATTTTTCTCTAGCATCTGCTCAAGTCAATGATACTGCTGATTCATCCTACATGGCAGATCCTAACATATTTGGAGATATGCCAGACCAGACAAACTCTACATCTACCAACCAAACAAACTCTACATCTACCAACCAAACAAACTCTACATCTACCAACCAAACAAACTCTACAGCTTATACGCTTCCAAATTCCACTTCAGTTGTGGATATCATACCCAAAGTTACTACCATCGATCCAAAATCAAGCCAAGTGTTATCTACTCACTTGCTTGACAAATTAATTTCTCGTCATGGTCAATCCGGTGTAGGAAGAGTTGTAACTGATGAAACCAACTCAAGTTTGGCTAACTACAAAATTATTGCAGATTCCGCCGAAGGTTTTGGCAATGTAGGGTGTAGTCATGGAACAGGCTATGCACTGATGACAGGTCAGTATACCAGTGGAGTTATTTCATACAAGGTAATTTTCCTACAAATGTCATTGCTTGATAATGCGGGACATGTCTTGGCTACAGGAAATGGTCTTGTATCTGACATTGATGCAAATACAACAAAAAGCTTTAACGCTATAGCTAGATTTAATGGTAATTTTACTTCATGTACAATTCAAACTGATAACGCAATACCAAAATAGCCATCTAATTGAATTTAGTAAAAAACAAGCGTTGCCACTTTATCGGTTGATCAATGCACAAATGTCTAGATCATCAACCAAAGAATAACAGTATTTGATTGAATTATCAGGATTTGAGCCCTGTAAGACTCTATTAGACAGAGAAGTTGGTACCTAGTACCATCGGGACGCCTTGGCTTATTTTATACCCATTTTCAAATCGCGTTACGCTGAAAGTAACTCGACAGCTTTGCTTGTCAACTTACTATTTTTTGTTACGTAACCATTATTTTTTAGAATGTCTATTTCTTTTTCCATGTCTTTATTTTCCATGTTGTTTTGTTTTGCAATATCTTTTGATTTGTTATATCCTCGTTGAAATGATTGTAATATAACATACTGAATTTTGGTAATGTCAGAAGGAAGTTTTTCTGGAATGCTGCCAACAGATGGAAATTGTAAATTGGATGATGGCAAATTCATACCAAAGGATTTCATCATATCTGCTGGATTGATTTTTGGAGATGAACTAGAGTGAGTCATAGTTTGAACCTTTCCTAGAATCTTTGAAAGTATCATCCAAACAACAAAGCCTGAACCGCCTCCCGCCAATAACGGGAGATAACGACCTATCGGAAGAACCGAAGAGATGGAATCGGTTGCCTGACCACTAAGACTACCAAAGAAACTCTGAAACGGAATAAATGACGGCATGGCGCCGGTTGGTGAAATTCCTGCAGGAGACAAGAAGCTTGACATTGTAAAAAGCGATATTGCACCAGTTGCTAGACTAAGGACTGCTCTTAGAATTCCAAAGCCAACAGTCTTTCCATCCATGCCTCCTACGAATGAGTGGTTAAGATAAAGGTTCGTAACATACGTTATGAGATATGTTATGATTTTTGTCTAAAAGTACAATTACATCCAAATGCTTTTCAATCTGCAACGCCTCTTGTCTTTATGTCATTTTCTTGTATTATGGTAATTGGCATTTTAATTTCAACCGCGGTGTTTTTGTCTAGTGATGTATCTGCTCAAGAGCAAACAAATGCGGCATCAAATAAGGTCATTGATGTAATGAATACAAAATTTTCAATCCAGTATAACAATACAGGAGATGTCAAAATTTTATCTGTTAAACCAGATATACAGGCCAAATCTCTTGTCATCAATATACAAGCAACAAAAGAAGGTCTTTTGACAGTAACTCTCCCAAGAGAATTGATAGACGATAAGAACCGTGGTGCTGATAGTCCATTCTTTTTTGTAATTGGCGGTTACATATCAGGAGATGCTAAAGAAAATTCAAAAACACCAACTCAGAGAACCATTACTATTCCCTTCATAGAGGGAACCAATATGATAGTAATTACAGGTACACAAATAGTTCCAGAATTTGGTCCTGTGGCTGAAATGATTGTGGTCATAGGCATTATAGGCGTGGTACTAATGTCAAGAATGTTTTTCAAATCCAATTGTTTTCAAAATAATTCAATTAGATAAACATAGATTTGTTCATAACTTTTGAATCAATACTTTTTATTCAAGACTCTCGCAGATCTGACCACAAAGATTTCAGTCCTGTAAGACGAGCTATGTAACATAGAGTTTCAAGCTGATATTGTGTTGGTTTTTGCCCCCATCTTTTTTCGCAAGGCAATTGCAAGAAAAACTGAAACTACCGATAATAATGCGGCAGTTAGAAATATCTGATCGTATGCCTGTGCAGAAGGAAAGCTGCCAGAAAGTTTTGGTACCGTCTCTCTATACATTTGCTGATACATGCCAGCAAGTGAAGGTCCAAGTGAGTTTCCAACAAGACTCAACAGTACAGTAATGCCAAGAGATACTCCCTGTACCTTTTGCGGTGATGACATTAGAACAATGTTAAAGCATCCTACAATCGCAAATGACAGCCCTACAGAAATTATTGCCAATGTAACAGATATCATAGATTCAGTAAAGTGAAATGCCAGTATGGAAAAAAATCCAACTGCACAGATTATTGTTCCAAGTGCTGTTAGGTTGAAATTTCCTACTCTTGAGAGGAAAAAGCCTCCTGCTGCAGATACCACAAGGGAAACAATCATGAACGGCAGCTGAACTGTTGCTATTGTTATCACATCTCCACCAAAGCCAAGAGGTTTTGGGCTGCGTATCAGAATAGGAATTGTCTGGTATACCATGAATGTAGAAACTCCAACTATAATCATAATAATATTTGATGGCAAGAGCACCTTGTCTGAAAGCACTTTGAGATCAATTAGAGGATGAGCTGCTCTTTTTTCAAGACTTACAAAAATTATCAATGATATTGCAGATCCTGCAAAAAAGCCCAGAGAATCTAGATTTCCAGAACTGATGTCTTGGAGAAAGGACAGTCCCATCAAAAACAAAATTACCGTAGAAGATAGTGCCAAAGTGCCCTTGACATCTATTCCTATAGTATTGGCATCTTGCTCTGTTTTTTTTACTTTAATGAATCTGTTCATTATAAAGGCAAATCCTATCGCAATAGGAAATACAGAAAAGAAAGTCGCATGCCAACCATAATCAGAAATTATTTTTGCACCAGCTATCAAACCTATTACAGAGCCGCCAAAAAATGTCGAAGTAAATATTCCTTGAGCCATTCCAAGCTTTTGAACTGGAAAGATGTCACGCACTATACCAAATGCGATTGGGAACATCGATATCCCAACACCTTGTGCAATCCTTGCAGCTAACAAAAAGGGCAGGGAATTTGCAAATCCTCCAGCCAGAATTCCTGCAGAATATATCATCATCACAATTAGGAGAATCTTTTTTCTTCCATAGATGTCTGAAAGCTTGCCTGCAATAGGAGTCATTACTGCACCTGCTATCAAATATGAAGAAAGAATCCAAGACGATGTGTT
>DASSAF010000156.1:0-1695 GCA_035685565.1 Nitrosopumilaceae archaeon
TTCCATTTGGCCACAAATCTCTCTCATCTACCAAAATTTTCCCATTTGCTTCTTTGACAAGTTTTGCTCCCCATGGTTCTGGGACCCATGCTCCATCAATACTCTTCTTTAAAAATAATGTTACAATGTCAGGATTATTTGCAGGTGTTACTGTCACATTACCACCATTTTCTGTAGTTTTGTATCCATTTTTTAGCAAATAGCTTCGTAGTGCTACATCCTGTGTATTTCCAATCTGAGGTGATGCAAACTTTTTACCAGTAAAATCTGCAGCTGAGTTGATTCCTGCATCATTTCTAACCACAAAAACCGCACCTCCACTTGCTGCACCCGCAATGATTCGCAAACCTTGTCCATCAGATTTTATGTATCCATTGATTGCAGGATTTGATCCAACATATGTGACATCAATCCTATCTGCAAACAATGCTTCGCTTGCAGATGGGCCTGCATTGAAGATCTGTGTTTCTACTTTAATATCTCCAAGTTCTTTTTGAAAATCCCCATTTCCAAGACCTATTACTGCTTGTGCATGATTTATGTTTGGGTAATATCCTATTCGCAGAGTATCAGCCTTTGTGACGTTAACGGATGTAATATCTGTAAAGTTAGGACGTTCTGTTATAGAAACTGAATTTAAAACAAGGTTAATAGCTATAACTATTCCAATTATTCCTACAGCAATTCCAAATTTAATTTTGGGAGTCATTTGTAATACCTATACCCCTAACGATGGTGATCCAATCCCCATTTTTTTCTCACTCGTTCATCTAGTTTAAACAACAAGAGTCTATCAACTAACAATCCAATTGCAAATATAGTAATCATGCTTGCAATCACCTGACCCATATCAAGAAAGTCTCTTCCAACAGACAAGATATGGCCCAATCCAACAATTGACATTAATATTTCTGCTCCAATTATCGCATGCCATGCAAATGACCAAGCTTGTCTGATACCAATGATTAATGAAGGTGTAGCAGCTGGTATGGTGACATGTCTAAACAAGTAGAATCCTTTTGCACCCATATTTTTGGCGGCATCAAGATAGATTGGTGGTATGTTTCTGATGCTACTATATGTTGAAATCATTATTGAAAAAATTGAACTCATGACTACTACAAACAAAATTCCAAAATCATTGAAGCCAATCAATAGAATAGAAAAAGGCACCCATGCAATACTTGGAAATGATAAAAGACCTGCAGAAAACGAACTTAATGTCTTTCCAAATCCCTTGAATTTAACCATAGCAAGTCCTATGAGTGTTCCAAGAGCTATGGAAACGGTAAATGCAGCTACAAGTCTAGCCAAAGTTATGCCTACACTCACTGGTAGAGAATGATTCCAAATTATCTTGACAAATGATTCTGCAACCATGTATGGTGAAGGCAACGAGATTTTGGGCCATATGCCAAGCATGAACACTACTTGCCACATACCGATAAACACTGCAAGAAATAATGCGGCATTAGCTGCATCATCAAAATTGCCATGTGAAGTTTTCTTTGAAATTATTTTTTCACTCATTAATTCTCATCTTTTATTCTTGCTATTACCTCACTTTTTAATTCTTCAATAATTTGATGATAATATTTTTGAAGATTTTCATCCTCAGCAAGTCTAGGCCGCCTATAATCAATTGCAAATTCTTTTTTAATTTTAGATGGTCTATTTTTGAATACAACAACACGA
>DASSAF010000157.1:0-2602 GCA_035685565.1 Nitrosopumilaceae archaeon
GGTCTGTTGTTATACCTAATGGTTGTGTACATGCAGTAGGGATCTTGAATTCTGTTATGTATTTGTTAAATTTTGCATCACTAGTTTCACAATATATTGGACGCTGTTTGTCTTTGTAATTATCAGCAGGAGTGCCCGTTATTGTAGTATCCGTGGCTTGTGCTGGATTTGTCTTGCCAAAACCGCCAAATAGCGCCACAGTTGAACTTCCTAGCATTATTGCTCCAAATATGACAGCCATTATAATCATTAGAATTTTCCTGTTTTTCTTCTTCACAAAATGCCGATGATTTTTCCTTGTTATATCTTATTCTAAGAATTATCTTTTCTTGATAGACAGGGTTTTTTGTACCTCGTTCATACTGCTGATGAATTTTTGCTTTGCTTCGTATTCATCAGATACATTGACAATAATTTCAGATGACGAAAACATGACATCCTTAACTAAAATTGGTGCACTAAGTCCTAGCAACTCACTCAATATATCCAATATGTTGTTAAACTTGGTTCCGTTTTTGTACTTGAAGATTGTATTGCCGTCAGATAGTTTTGGAGGTAATTCTAACGGAATCACCAACTCTGGCGAAATGATCTCTGTAACAAAAGTATTAGTATCATTTTTTATCATTTCACCTAGTTTTTCTTTTTCAGACACAAGCTCATTTTTTATCTTTTCAAGTTCGGCCAATTCATCATTATATTGTTCTCCTATCATCTTTGCAAAGGTAGACTCTGTGACACTCTTTAATGGAACCTCATGGATTCTAAAATTCACTCTGGCAAGCTCAGCCTCTACATTGGTTAATTGTTGTCTGTTGGATTTTATCCTACCAGCTGTCTCTTCAAGAAAGTGAAAATCAACCATCTTTCAATACCTAACTGAACTGGTGGACTACATCCATCAGGCTCTGCTTGAATTCTTCTGTAGTCAAACCCCACCTGCCATATTCCTCCTTGTAAGCATCCCATGAGACTTCTGCCTCGCTTGCAATTTCAAGTATTTTTGGTCCTATTGCCTTTGTGTTAACTAGAATTGTGATGTTTGCCTGCTCACTTTCAAGTATTGGTATCTTGACAAAAATCATTCTAGAGTCTTCAATGTTGAATCTATCTTTGATAATTGCCTTGAGGGCGTCCCTTTCCTTTACGTCAAACTCTCCCTTGACTTTTACTAGCGCACAGCAAGAGTCCTTTGGACCGCCCTTGTCTCTGACATCATTTTCATCAATATCAAACAAAAGTGCGTCTTCTTTTTTGTGAATGTGCTCAACAATTCTTTCCATGGTGTTACTTTTTCCTTTTGACATTAGATCTGTACTCCATATTTTTTCCTCAGATATGATTGGAATGGCCCATGGAATTGCAAATTTTGGTCGTTTTGTTGCAAGCCATGTTCTATAGTTTGACATGTCCCATTCTGTTTCTCTTGCAAATGATGAAACAAACATCGAAATGGCACTTGCCGCAATCAGATTCATACCGCGGTAATCCTTCCAACCCACTTCTTGTTCTTTTGGAAGATCATCAATTATTGATGGTATGTTGTCTAATTTTTTCTCAAATTTATGAGCTAACAGTCTTAGAGTTTTATTTGAAAAGAGAATTGAACAATCACTATATTTTATCTGGTATTCTAAATTCATTACGATGTTTATTGCAGCAGCTTCAAAAATTATAGGATCCCAGCCAAACTCTGGTAAAAGCCCTAATGTTGCAATGGTTGCATGTTCTTTGGTATCTTTTTTTATGTATTGAATAAATGCGCTTGCAAAAGAACTGCCAGTTCCACCTCCCATTGCAAACGGTACACAGAATCCCCTTACTGGTTCTGGTGAAAGAGCCGCGATTTGTTTTTGCAAATCGAATTTGGCACTTACCTCTTTTATGAAACGTGTTCTGCCCTCTGCCCAATTTCTTGCAGCTCCTCCTGAACCATGAATGACATGTTTGTCCCTTAAAGCAAAAAGATCAGGATATGATTGTAAAATGAGATTGGCAGCTCGTGGATCCAAATCAATTAGTAATGCTCTTGGGATAAGTGGTATCTCGCCAGCTCCATATGATGGTGGAAATCTTAGAATGGTACTGCCATACCTTTTGAGTACTCTGGACTCTTCTTTTTCGCCTTTAAGTGTAGGTTTGAGTGGGTCTGCACCAACATCAAGCAGTAATCTTCTATAAGATTCTGCACCCAATCCTATGCCACAATGACCAAAGCATGTCATTAGTACTGGGGCTGGTGGTAATGGATCAAACTTGGACAATATTACTCACCATTATACAGAGTGATTTGTCTCTTTAACCAACAAGTGCAAGAATGTAAAGTGTCAACTTGACTGTTATAGACATTAAACTGTGATAATAGCAATATTTGTAGACCTATAGAGTCTTGGTGTGATTGCATTTAAGATTTAAGGAGAAAAGATTCATCTAAAATAAAATTTACTTGGTTTCTTTTAGGACTTTCTTTAGTTCTTGAAACTCTTCAATGGTAATCTCTCCAGCAGCAAGTCGATTTTTTAGAATTGTAATAGTACTGTCTTCTCTTGAGTGAATTTTTTCTGATTTTTTATTTTGTGATTTGGTGTTTTTTGATTTGATT
>DASSAF010000158.1:0-7694 GCA_035685565.1 Nitrosopumilaceae archaeon
CTTTCTTAAAGCTGGTTTTATTGCAAAACTTGTGGAGGATCTTAAACTGGATGTGTTGTATTTGGATCTTGATTTATTGTATAGTGGCTACATTGTATCTGGAATGATTAAAACTCCACAAAACCTCACTTTATTCCAACCTACTTTTGAAGTATTAAATGATACACTGGCAAAAATCTTGGTGGATTTGAGTACTAAAAAATCCGTAGTGATAATTGATTCTCTTAATGGACTTTTTAACATGTTAAACAAAAAAAAGGACATTGGCAAGCTTGTCACATCATATGTAATGTTGTTAGCAAGCATTGCATATAGTACAGGTTCTTATGTTGTCATAACCAGCATGGTTAGATTCAAAAAAGAAGAGGGTTGGGTACTTTCTCCTACTGGAAAACGCCTGATAGAAGCAAAAAACGGAGAACAAATTTTACTTGAAAAAAATGATCAAGGAATAGTTTTAAATTTTCTAGATAAAAAAGAGAAATCAGTTATTCCTGCAGATTCAATCCCACTCTAATCCAATCTTTTTATTATGTGATATCCGAACTGGGTTTTTATTATATCTGAGACTTGACCTTTTTCTAGAGAAAATGCAGCTTTTTCAAATTCTGTCACCATCGCACCTCTACCAAAATATCCAAGATCTCCACCTCGTTTTTTTGAACCATCAATTGAGTATTCCTTAGCAAGGTTTGCAAAGCTTTCACCTTTTGCAATTTTTGTTTTCAATTCCTGAGCTAGACTTAGCTTTTCAACTAGAATGTGTGCGCAATGAACCTTGTTTGCCATGATTTTAAATTAAAATTAAATTATAAAAAAACGTCGATCGCATCTAATACACTTACTCATTCTAAAAACTTAGAATGAGCTAACGATCTCAAATAAAATTTTAACACTGTTATAAAATTCTCAAACGCCGTTATAACTTAGTTTTTTTGAGCAAGTTATATTAAGATCCGTTAGCGAATTAATACTGAATATGCCAGTTGGAATAATACCCGATATAGGCGAACAAATGTGTATAGGATGTGCACTCTGCGTAGAGATCTGTACATCACTAGGCCCAGACGTACTAAGAGTAAAACCAGTAGAAGGCTGGAAGAGGGGTAAAGCATTTGTCTTTTATCCAGAAAGATGCATCTCAGACGGTGCATGTATAGGAGTTTGCCCAACAAAAGCAATCTTCTGGATGAGACCAATGGACTTTACAGTAGGTCAACCAGTACCATTGTACAGAAACTCTGTATTCGTCAAAGGTTGGACTGAACTAGCAGAATAAGTAGTCCGACATTTAACTTCTTTTTCTTAAAACCATACTAGTGTGTACTATACTCGCTGTCTAAATATATGGAAAAATTCAACCATAATTGTTGAGTAAACCCGGTAACTTGTGGCGTCGTGTACATGGTAAGATAACAAAAAAACCAACTAACTTTGGCTGGTTAATTAACAATAAACTTGCAGGAAGTGGAATGCCAACATCTATGGCTGAGCTTGAATGGGTTAGAAAACAAGGTGTGAAATCCATTATCACAATGACAGAAAATCCTCTTCCAGAGTCATGGATTAAAGATGTCAATTATCTTCATGTACCAACAGAAGATCTTTCTGCACCAGACATGGATAAAATAGATCAGACTGTTGATTTTATTCAAGAACGGATAAAAAATAATGAACCTATTATGGTTCACTGTGCAGCTGGAATTGGTAGAACGGGAACTATGTTAGCTTGTTATTTAATAAAATACCATAACTTGTCTGCTAAAAATGCAATTGAAAAAGTACGTAAAGAAAGACCAGGCTCCATACAATCTGAATCACAAGAAATAGCAGTAGGTCTCTATCACAAATTTGTTCACAAGTAACTATTCTGGTATAGAAGTGGTTACCATTTTTCCATTTTCAAGCTTGATAAACAAAAATCTGTTATCCTTGAAGATCAAAGTTATTTCGCCATTTTTTTCTTCTACTTCAAGCAGTTCTTGTCCTCTAAGTCCATCGAATTTTGCCATGACCTAACTCTAATAATTCCATTTATATCCTATTTGGTAATCTCGATCTCTATTTCTTTAGAATGTGTTTTTTCATTAAATGTATCAGTATAGTCATGTTTTAGCCAAGAAACAAAAATCTCTGCACCAACCTTGTGTTTTCCATTGCCAAGATCAGACGCTTTGAATTCAATTTTTTCATTAAAATTAAGAAGCAATTCTTTTGCTTCTGCCAAACTTTTTGGAATAAATGGTTCAAAATTTTTTGCTATCTGGACCCAGATCTTTTTTTCTGCCATTTGGGTGAGTTTAGGGTTACGTGTCCAAAATAACGCAGCCTTTCTGTACGTGTCTACTGGTTTTCCTATCTCGCGTTTTCGTAATCCACCTGTGTAGAGTTTGACTCCGTATTTTAGCTTAAACGTATTGTCATGTTTATTGTATGCTCTTTCCCAGTTTTTTTCATTAAAAGCTTCTCGAAACGCACCCATTACGGCAAATTTTACATTTATTGTGATGTTTTCATCAGTTCTGAATTTATCATTTGACTTTTCTAGTTCCACATCGGTAATGAAGGTCTTTTCAGTAGACAATTAACCGTAATGGTTTATATCCTCAATAAGTATTTTTTTTATTTACATGGATGCAAAGATAACAAAATCTTCCCCAAAGGAAATTTCATTAACCATATCAAAATCTGATATTGGTACATTATACATAGTGCAACATGAACTTCTCAAGGAATCTAGTATAGAATTTGCAGGTGTAATAATGAAGCATCCACTTACTAGAGATTATTGGATGCGTGTAAACACATCAAAAGGAAATCCATTAAAAGAAATAGAAAAGGCAATAAAAACTGCAATTGAATATACAGATGAACTAAAAAAAGTAATACATTCTAAATTAAAAGGTGTTTAAATGAAATTTTGCCCCAAGTGTGAGGTGCGATTAAAACAAGATATCTCTGACTCTTTTATTTGTCAAAAATGCGGTTATGCTGAAAAAGGCGGAAAAGAAAGAAAGCAAGTAAAAGGGGAGAGTAGCTCTACCATTAATGTTTTTGATGAAAACGAAAAAACGCCAACATTACCTGTTATAAAAATTGACTGTGAAAAATGTGGAAACACTGAAGCAGTTTGGTGGATGTTACAAACCAGAAGTGCAGATGAACCAACAACTCAGTTTTATCGTTGTGTTAAATGTAGCTATACGTGGCGTAATTACGCATAACGTTTAACTTGAAGATGCTAGACATGTGATTAAGTTTGGTATTTTCTGCAAAAACTAGTGGATCGGATGAATGGAAAGCAGTAATCTCTGCAATTTCTACGTTGGTAGAAGAAGCTACCTTTGAAGCAACAGGAGAAGGAATAGCATTTAGAGGCATGGACCCATCACATGTTGCACTAATAGATATTGCATGGCCCAATTCTGCATTTGAAAAATATGAATGTGATAATGATGTCAAATTTGGTGTAAGAATTGATGAATTTTCTAAGATGATAAAAAGAGCTGATAAAAAAGACAGTATTGAAGTCAGTATTTCCGAAGAAAACCTATTGCTTGTTACAATAGGAAAAAATAAAAAATACAAAATGAGACTAATTGAGAGTTCTGCGACAGATACTCCTCTCCCAAAAATCTCATACAATGCAAGAATTGGGGTTACTTCAGCAGAGTTTGACAAAATTCTAGGTGATATCCAAGTTGTCTCAGAATATCTTTCGATTAGCGCAACTGCATCCAAAGCTGAGTTTTCTGGAAGAGGTGATTCTGGAGAGGCAGTAATAACACTAGAAAAGGGAATGGCGGAAATGCCTGAAATCGAGGTAAAAGAAGAAAGTACAGCAACTTATAGTTTGGAATATCTTAACAGTATTGTAAAAGCTGTTGGAACTGTTGCAGGTACTGTGATCTGTGAATATTCTACCAAGATGCCGCTAAGACTAGAATTTAAAGTAGCAAACATAGGTAGGATTCATTTCTATTTGGCACCTAGGGTAGAAAGTTAAAGCATTTAAGGACAATTAAGACAGGTATACTGAATTGAAATTAGTGCTGAAGTTTGGTGGAACATCAATTTCTTCTGCTGGAAACATTAGACATGTTGCTAATTTTATTAACTCACTATCAAAACAACACAAGATAGTTTGTGTCTTTTCTGCAATTACTGGCGTCACAGATGATCTGATAAGAATAACGACTCTAATTCAAAATAGAAACAAGGATGCTGCAAATAATCTTGCAAAAAAAATAATTAAAAATCACATGCAAATTTCAAATGAATGCGTCAAAAATTCTAAGATAAGAAAGGATCTAGTCAACAAGATGACGGCAGATCTTTCCGAACTACAAGAATTATTGCATGGAATGATTTTACTTGGAGAAGTAACACCTCGTTCTTCTGACTATCTGATCTCATTTGGTGAAAGATTATCTATCAATCTAGTTGCAGCTGCTCTAAATGATTTAGGTGCCAAAGCAGTAACCCTTACTGGAAAAGATGCAGGAATTGTAACTGATTCTAATTTTGGTGAGGCAAAACCCCTCATGGATACAACAAGATTACATGTTTCTCATACAATTGATGCACTTTTGGAAAAAAAGACATTACCTATCATTGGAGGATTTGCAGGAGCTGATCAGCATGGAAATATAACCACTTTTGGAAGAGGGGGCTCAGATTATACTGCAACAATCATAGCTTCTAGTATCAAGGCTGATGAAGTCTGGCTTATGAGTGATGTAGATGGTTTGATGACAACTGATCCAAAAATTGTGAAAAACGCCAAAGTCCTAAAGGAGGTTTCTTATATCGAGGCTATGGAGATGGCACTCTTTGGCGCAAAATATATTCATCCAAGAGCACTGGAACCGTTAGTTGCAAAAAAAATACCACTTAGAATAAGAAGTACATTTAACGTTAAAAATTCTGGAACATTTGTAACTGCCACCCCAAAAGCTGATGCACAAAAAACAGTAAAATGTGTTAGTGCAATACGACATACTGCACTCATAGATGTTAGAGGAGGAAGTATGGTTGGTGCACCTGGAACTGCTGCTACAATATTTTCAACACTTGCCAAAGCTGGAGTAAACGTTATGATGATCTCACAAAGTCCATCAGAATCAAGCATATCAATCATAGTAAAAAAGAATGATTTAGACAAAGCTGTTAATGCACTTGAAATGAACCTATTAGGTAAAATAATAAAAAAAGTAGATGTGACAATTGATGTCTCAATAATTGCACTAATCGGATCCGGTATGAGGGGAATCGTTGGCGTTGCGTCAAAAGTCTTTGCTGCTGTTGCAAAAAAAAGAGTCAACGTTGTGATGATTGCACAAGGTTCTTCTGAGCTTAATTTGGCATTTGTAGTAAAAGATGTTGATTGTAATGTGACAGTACAGGCACTACATGATGAATTTGAACTTGCAAAAATAAATTAATCTCATAAAATGAGTTCAAAAATGAGAATTGAGCCTTGGAAAAGGCATTTATGTAAAACAATGATTTAGACTTTATGAACAAATACATTCTTTTGATTGCAATTTTTGCTGGTTCTGCTGTTATACTTTCTATACCATTACTTTCAAATCAATATGCCAATGCAGGAATGATAAAAAAAATTCAATTTACACAGACGTTGACTTCATCCCAAGATCTTGGTCAAGGACATGATAGTGAACAGATGGCAATTATTTTATCACCTAATAATCGAACTTTATACAGTGGCTCATTAACATATACTGCAAGCGAGCCAGTACAAATCATAATTTTACATCAAATAGACAAAGCTGATGCAAAAGGTCAGCCTACATGGACAGTTGATGGTAACACCATTTTTGCTGAAACTATAGTGGATCTTGGTACAAATGCAGGTTCTTATGACTTCACTGGAGCAGCAGTTGGTTTACATTCTACAAACTCTGCTGCATTTACTGCAACTGTCAGTGTTGATGGATGGATACGAGGACAAACACCTGAAGCAATGCAACATTATGCAGACTCGTCACTAACACAATCTTCATTAAAATTATCAAGTGCAAGTATTGCGGCAAAAATTCCACTACATTTGGGATTCTTCAATACTAGTCCTGTTTATTATATCATAACTGACACTAACGATAAAAAAAGTGCTACTGTAATATCTGAAAAGCAAAAATGGAAAGTTGGAAACTCACCAACCCTAAGTAATATTCCAAAAGGATCATTAGGCAAAGTCTACATCTTCGATAATGGAATTATGGGTAATGGAATCAACGGATTTCAAAACGATGTCTTTTCAAATACTCCTGCACAAGATCAATACACTCCGCTTAGATCTGCAGTACATGTAATTTGGAATGTAGCTAATACCACCGAAATTCTAGATTCTGAAAAAAAAATTCTTGATGCAAATATGACAGGTAAAGTAAAACTTAACAACATTGGCATAATCATAAACATGCCACAGATCATGTGGCCAGGTGGTCAAATGTCAGTTCGAGAAGATAAAAATCTAGAACAAAAACCGTTTGAAGGAGGACAAATTCTTGATATCAATACCAACAAATTGGTTGTTACTTTTATAGCTCACAGATCATGGGGGCCAGATGGTAAAACCATTTACTATATCATAACTGATGCCACAACACAAGGACCAGCTAAAATGATGGGCATAACAAATACACCCTCACTTATCTCATTGAGTCCTGCATTCATAGACTTCTTTCAATTTACCAATGGACTAACTGGTTCGGGACCTTTTGGCTTCCAACCTGGAATCAGTAGTGCATCTCCAGGATATGATACTTATGGACCACTATGCAAGATATCTCTTGTTTCTTGGAACGATCCAACTCAGTCAAAACTTCTTGAAAACATGAAAGATATCAACACAAAGAAATCTGCAGGAGACCTTACAATACAACCTGCAAAAGTTTTAGATACTGATTACATATTGGATTGTCCATTTATAGATCCATTTCAGTAAAACTAGTTCTTTTTTATGAAAACGGATAAATTTCCTTAAACAACGGTTTATTGTAACATGACTGGAAAATTATACATTGTAGGAGTTGGTCCTGGTCATCACGATCACATGACTTTTCGTGCAAAACAAGTGATCGAAGAAAGCAATACCATTGTTGGATATGAAACTTATGTCAATTTGGTAGAAGATCTTATTGCTGGAAAGGAAGTTCATCGATATGCTATGACTCAAGAGGTAGAGAGAGCTCATCAATGCATTGATCTTGCCAAATCAGGGAAAATAGTCTCACTTGTTTCAAGTGGAGATCCTGGAATTTATGGAATGGCTGGACTCATTTATGAAGTACTTGCAGAAGAGGGATGGGACAGGAAAAATGGTTTGTATGTTGAAATAGTACCAGGAGTGTCTTCACTCAACTCTTGTGCTGCCCTTGTAGGTTCTCCACTTATGACAGATTTTGCCGTCGTAAGCATGAGTGATTTGTTGGTTCCATGGGAAATAATAGTAAAAAGAGTAGAAGCAGCTGCACAAGGAGATTATGTAATAGTTATCTACAATCCATCTAGTAAAAAAAGAATTCATCAACTACAGGACACACGAAAAATTTTGTTAAAATATAGATCTCCAACTACTCCCGTTGCAATAGTAAAAGGAGCATTTAGAGAATCGCAAACAATAGTTCTAACCGATCTAGAACACCTAGAAAATCACGCAGATCAGCTTG
>DASSAF010000159.1:0-4355 GCA_035685565.1 Nitrosopumilaceae archaeon
GTATTTTGCCTGTAATATAAGATAGTTATGCAAATTGGCTGTTCATGAAATTTTGTTTTATTATAAATTGTCCATTTGTAACATGTTAAAAAACATCCCAATAAAATTTTGTAAATTTGATGTAAGAATTTTGATATCTAATCAAACTCGACAATCAGCTGTAGGTTTATTTATGACTTGGAAAATATTTCAAAACATGCTGAAAGGCGTAAAGTGGTATATTGCAATGGGAATAAGAGCTGCGTTAGTATTTTATGGTATGATTTACTTACAGAAAATTCTGTGTATCCCAGTATCGAACAATCCGTGTCTGTAAAACCAATACACATGTTAAAATTTCAAACATCACCTGTAGACTTAATTAAAACCAAGAAAAAGAATAAACATGAGCTGTTCTGGTGAAACTGTTGAATCCAATAATGAAATAATACAGATTACGCCAAAGATAACAAGCCAACTAAAAAAGGCAAAGTATGGAGTCTCTGATCATTCTACCGTTGAACTTTGTCATTGGACAAAAAAATCATTCAAAGGTGAGGGTGATTGTTACAAAATGAAATTTTATGGAATAACAACCCACAGATGCATGGAATTCTCTCCAGCCGGAATGTATTGTGAGAACAGATGCGTATACTGCTGGAGGCCAATGGAATTTTACAATTCTATGCAAATGCCTCCAGACAAAGTAGCAACGCCAGAAGAGATCGTTACCAATCTGATGGAGGAGAGAAGAAAGTTGATCATGGGCCATTATGGAGATCCCCGGCAGGACAGAAAAAAGCTTGACGAGTCATTGCTTCCAAGCCACTATGCCATTTCCCTATCTGGAGAGCCAACAATGTATCCGCAGCTTCCCAAGCTGATAAAATATCTAAAGACTTTTCCTGAAACTAAATCAATTTTTCTTGTAACAAACGGCCAAGAGCCAGACATGATACAGAGATTGCAAGATGAAGATGCCTTACCAACACAGCTGTATCTTTCTACAAATGCACCAGACGAGGAAACATTCCAAAAAATAAACAAGCCAAGATACAAAGATGCTTGGGAAAGATGGAATATCAGCCTTGAAATGCTTTCAAAGCTAAACACAAGGACAGTACTTAGGATCACTTTGATCAAAGATTACAACACTAATGATGAATTGATTCCAAAGTTTGCCCAGATGTTCAAGCGTGCCAATGTTCATTTTATTGAAGCAAAATCCTACATGCATGTGGGGCGCTCTACAAACAGACTGGAATATTCAAACACACTAGAAATGTCCGAGGTAAGACATTTCGCAGATGAGATTGTAAAACAAAGCGAGGTTTATTCAGTAATGGATGAGAGTACAGTTTCCAGAATTGTAGTACTACAGAATCAAAACAGGATCATCGATCGCTGGATTGCTGCCCATGCAAATGCCACATAGCAAATTTTCGTAGTGCAAGATATCTGTGTGAAACCAAATTTTTGTCTCTTAATTTGGCATACGTTTTGTTTTGACCTTCTGGAATAAAGATAGGATCATATCCCCATTTGGTGCCCATTAGTTTTCTTGAAATCTTTCCGTCTACTGCAGACTTGAACAGCATCACGTCATTGTTTCTTTCACAGTATGCTATGACAGATTGAAATTTTGCATTTCTTTTTGCTTTTAATA
Source organism: Nitrosopumilaceae archaeon (assembly GCA_035685565.1). Classification (GTDB taxonomy): domain Archaea; phylum Thermoproteota; class Nitrososphaeria; order Nitrososphaerales; family Nitrosopumilaceae; genus TA-20. Next base: position 1,646 of record DASSAF010000159.1, read on the forward strand.
AATTTAAAATTCCCTTGTTTCCAATTGTCTTAAACGCAAAAGCCGAGTAAGGACCAGGAAAACCATTTAGTGATTCGATAAAAAGTCCGTCATCTTCTACTATTACTGGCCTTGAGCATTGTGAAAATGCTTGAGTTACTTTGTGTAATGCTATTTCTTCTAAGGTATCTGCCTGAATTTCTTCAAGATGGCATTTAAAAAAATCTAATTTTATATCAAATTTTGATAGTATATCTTTTGCTTCTTTGTACTTGTTTTCATTTGAAGATGCAAATAAAACATTAGACAACGTTAGCGTATCTTCCTCGGCTTTCTATGACAGATACCTGTATTAGAACACGATTATGTCTTGAAATGCCAACTATTTTTTTATACCCCTTAAGGAATGAAGTCCAAGATTTTTCCATAATATGAGCATGTGCACTATTTAGAATTTCTTTGAACAGTCTCAGATCTATTGCGTGATCTTCTGTCTTATCTGTTCTTTGTGCAAGCCCAAAATCAATTACAAAGACTTTGCTTTTTTGTACAATAAAGTTTGATGTGGTAAGATCACCGTGCATGATTCCATTTTTGTGTAACAGTCCCACAATCTTTCCTATTTCTTCACATGTTTTAATTATTTTAGGATTTGAGAGATCTTTGACTGAAGTTCCATCAATATATTGAATATAGATTTCACATTTTTTTGGATCAACAAAATATACAAGTGGTGAGCGGACTCCAAATGACTTGATATCAGAAATTATTTCAGATTCACGCATTGTCCTTTGAGTCCGTATTCTTTTATCAAGTATTTCATTTCGGTAATCTTTTTTTTGTCTAATTTTTAAAATTACTTTCTTTCCATCCCACAATGTGAGATAAATGTCAGCCTCTGCGCCTTTTTTTAACAATTTCAATAGCGTGATACTAACTTAAAACGTAATTTAAATGACAATCCTTTCTATTTAATAGAAAATAGAGTTATAACATGTAGATTAAGATCATTTGTCATGGAAGATTCGGAAAAAAGAATAATGCAAGAAGATTGTTCCGAGGATTCATTAGGTATCGGAGTTTTGACACTAACAAATATGAGAATTGCCTTTGATAAGACAAAAGGTAGAATAGCAGATTTTTCAAAAAAAATTGGTGATACAGTTCTTGATGTCAAACTAAACCAGATTGTTGAGGTTGGCAAAGAGGGCTGGCTGATAAAAAAAGTCAGAATTAAAGTAAAGACAGATCAGGGTGAAAAGACGTACAAATTTGGTGTATTTAACACAGGCAAATGGCTCAAGGCAATAGAAGAAGCTGTATCAGCACAAAAAAACTAGTACATTACCTCTACAGTATCCAGTCTCCAAGATTGTCTCACAAAGGTTTCCTCTAAAGGAACACCTTGTTTTATGGAAGATTCCAGTAATCCTGTCCAAGAAATTTGAGAACCACAGTCGCCGGCATATTGTCTTGGGGAAACAAAAAATTTGCATTTGTGTCTTTTACAAACGCTTTGAAGAATTTCTGATAGCCTTTTGTTTGCAGCAACACCACCTACTATCAACAATTCTTTTTTGCCTGTAAAAGAGAGAGCACGTTCTGTAGCTTCACCAATCATTGCAAACGCAGTTTCTTGTAATGAAAAACAAGCATCCTCTAGTCCCTTTGGCATTATTTGCTTTGTTGCAGAAAGAAGACCTGAAAACGAAACATCGTTTCCTTTAACCACATATGGAAGGTTGACATAGTTAGTTGACTTTGATGCAAGCTCCTCAATTTTCGTTCCACATGGAGATGCAAATCCAGCTGATCTTCCAATCTGATCTAATAGCTGTCCTAGTGTAATGTCCAAGGTTTCTCCAAAGACTCTCCACTTTTTTGATAAAAATGCAAGGATCATGGTATGGCCTCCAGAAACAAGTAACACCAAAGGATCTTTTGCGCCAGTTAACATCTTCCCAAGATCAATATGGCCTAATGCATGGTTCACTGGATATACTGGAATTTTATAATATGATGCCAATGATCTTGCTACAACTGCACCAATTCTCAAACAAGGTCCAAGCCCAGGTCCTGCTGCATATGAAATGATATCAAGATCATTCATTTTTACGTCAGCTTTTTGCAAGCACTCTGAAAGAACATCTGGCGAGTTTTCAGCATGGTGTCTAGAAGCTTCACGTGGATGAATCCCCTCACCATCAGGAGGTCGATAGATTTTTCTAATGTCTGAAAGAATTTTTCCCTTCTTTTCTTTTTTTTCTAATATTGCACATGAAAATGTATGTGCTGTGCTTTCAATACCAAGACCTAACATTTTATCCTCTGCTCAAAGTTGACACTATTTTTATGACATCTCCGTTTTTTAATTGATGCTGTGCTCCAATCCTTTGTTTTGTTTTAGCGTCTACTGCGTGCAAAAACCCCTTTGCCAAGTCAGCATGTACTGTCTGGGCCAAGTCTTTTGCCGTAGAACCCGGAAATAACAACCGTGCGTCTGGCAATACCTCCCCATCCTTGTTTGAAAGTTTGGTTTCATCTTCAACAGGATATACAGTAATTAGTTTAAGAAGATCAAAACATGCAGCGTTTAAGATCTGCTGCACCCCAGTTGTTCCAATTTTAGCAATTACCTTGTTTGCAAGATCAAGAGCTTTTTGTTGCGGAGGATTTAGGTTTATTCCATCTTTTATTTTGAAACTTTTTTCGCCTGGAGAATAATCAACAA
>DASSAF010000160.1:0-5005 GCA_035685565.1 Nitrosopumilaceae archaeon
ACATTGTCACTTGCAGTTACCATGACAATTTTAGCATTGGTGTTTGTAGCAAGTATTTCTTTTAAGGCATGAATGCCGTCCATTTTTGGCATTGCCATATCGAGTATCAATAAATCAGGTTTTGTTTGATTGAATTTTTCAATCGCCTCAAGTCCATTTGCTGCTTCTGCTACAAGTTCATGATGGCCAATGTCTAAAATATCTCTTAATACCATTCTTATTGCATCTGAATCATCAGCAATCATTATGCGCGCCATACTTTAACAAAAATTATGTTCAATTGTATTTAAGTGAATTTGTGTACTATTGACTAAAAATGTGAGAAAAAGTATTACGGATTTTTGTTTTGAATTCATCAATGTTTTTTTCATTAGTGTCATTAAAAATTTCTTGCATCATATGTAGTGATTCACTGATAATTTTGTATGTTCCACTTGACATTCCGTTTTCAATATTGTGTCTTAATATGATATCATTTAACTTGGCAATTTCTCCAACATCATTTTGATCCATCATGGGTGCAAGTCCTTTTATTTTATGTAGATGTTTTTCAATTTTATTGCCACAGTTGAAAATATCGTTATCATTATTGCATTGCAATAATATTTGTTTCATGTTATCCAATTCTTCTTGAATCTCTTGCCTTGCAATTTTATGAAAGTTATCTGACATTTTAACTAATGACTAGACTATTTTCATGCCAACTTTTATAGGCTCTTAGTCTGAACCTACAGCAAAATGAAGATCATTTCTAAGACGTATGTTTTGCTAGGCGTTATAATCGGAGTCTCGTTACTTAATCTATTCGTACTTTTACAGACATCGCAGGAAAATGAGACAGTATTGCATTCAATTAATGCTGCAAGCAATCTTAAGGTTACAGTTGAAAGAATAGCAGGAACTGCAAACTCTATAGCAAGTGGAAATGAAATAGATAGGCAGACTCTTACTACACAAATTAACAACTTTGAAAATACTTACAGTGTGCTTGGTAATGGCGGTCAATTAAATGGCATTACAATAATTGCTGTACCTAATGATCTGAGAGATAAATATACTGATGTTGGTAATGCATGGAATCTTTACAGACAAAAGGCAGAAGAAATAAGGCAAGAATCTGTCTTTAACACTGATGTTAAAAACGCATTAAAATACATCTTAGAAAAAGATGGAGACTTTATAACATTAACAAATGATGTGTCTAACGATCTTTTGCCGCTTGATAGGAACTATAATAGGCATAAAGAAATCGCAGCAGAACTTGTAACACTTGCAAAAGCAATTGGTGAAAACACACTTCTTATCTCAATTGGAGAAAGAGGAAACAGTTCTGCCATAATTAAAAAAGATAGAATTATGTTTGATGCTGATCTGAGAAAATTAGAAGGAATTTCGCTGGATAATTTGGACACTGAGGGAGTACAGATAACGCCCGAATCACTTCAAGCTATTCCTAGAGAAAACTCCGCATCACTACGTGCTCTTGATCCGTTATGGGAGTCTTTAGAGGCAAAAGTAAAATTTATTGAATCATCGCCTCTACTTTCTGTAGAATTTGGAAAGTCACTACACGATCTAGATGCACAAAGAGATGTAATGCTATCTATAACTGGATTTTTTGTAGATGGATGGAATAAATTAATTGATGATAAATTACAAGAAAAAGTTAATGTTGTACTTGTATTGCTTGTAACAGACATTGCGGTTTTTATTATAGTAATGCTTACAATTAGAAAATCACTTAATCCACTTGCTATGCTTACTGGGGCACTCTCTCGTGTAAAGGAAGGTGTTTACGGTGAAAAAATAGTTTATACAACAAATGATGAGATTGGTGCTTTGGCACACACATTCAATCTTATGTCAGAGACTATACAAAAAAAGGAAGAAGAAGCAAAAAAAGTCGAAACTTCAAAAGACGAATTTTTGGCAATGATTACTCATGAATTGAAAACCCCCCTGGTGCCAATTCAAGGATATGCTGATATTTTACTTGGAGAACATTTAGGTAGTCTTAATGAAAAACAAAAAGAAAGATTAGCTGTAATCAAATCAAGTTCTGCTACTCTATTGCAATTAATATCAGATCTACTTGATGCACAAAAATTAGAACTAGGACAGCTCAAAATTATAAAACAAAAGAATAATCTCAAAGACAGCATTTCAAAAATATTGACATTGATGACACCACAAGCAATTTCTGATGAAATCGAACTTGTAAACCATGTTAAGACTGACGTCTATGCATATTATGACGAAGAGCGTATCATCCAAGTACTATCTAACTTAGTTAAAAATGCGTTTAGGGCTACGACAAAAAAGGGAAAAATAGATATTTTTGTTGAGGATCTTTCTGACGAAGTCAAAATATCAGTTAAGGATAACGGTGTTGGATTACCAAATGAGGCTCTTGATAAAATATTTAAAAAATTCTATCAGGTAGATACGTCTTCAACCAGAGAAAAAGGCGGTAGTGGTCTTGGGCTTTCAATTTGTAAAGGCATAGTTGAATCACACGGTGGTAAAATATGGGTAGAAAGTGAATTGGGTAATGGTGCTACATTCTTTTTTACACTTGCGAAAATTGAAGAATCCAAACCTCCACTCTAAATAAATAGTTGTGAGCAACCAAATTGCTTTGTATTGGAATTAGAGGATTTGGCTGAAAAGTCAATGCAGTTTGCAATTCAGGCTGGTGCTCAATATTGTGATGTTAGAGCGGAAACAGTACAAAGTGATGGATTTCTTCTAGAAAATGGCGAGATTGAGCATTTTACATCTTCAAGTGATTCTGGCTTGGGGATTAGAGTACTCGCTAATGGGGCATGGGGATTTTTTTCCATTTCTAATCCAAAATCATTAGACGAAGTAAAAAACGCGTCAATAGATGCAGTAAAAAGCGCATTACATTATTCTACAAATAAAAAATATAAGGTAAAACTTGCAGAGAGCCGTGTATATGTAGATGAGGTAAATTTCTCTGTATCCAAAAAACCCACATTGGAAGAACTGGCAAAAATTGGTTTTGAATGTGACAGAATAATTAGGAATAAAAAAAGAATTCATAGATCTTCATTATCTATGGAGCATGACACTTTTTCAAAATATTTTATAAACAGTGATGGTTCAAAAATAACTCAAAGATTCGAAGACACTATAGCTAATGTTACTGCAACTGCACATGAGTCTGGTTTGACAGAATCTGTTAATGCTACAGAAGGAGGCAGGGGAGGATTAGAGATGATATTAGATAAAAATGACATTATGAAAACAGCTGAATTTGTAGCACAGAAAGCTTCTGAACTTTTAGATGCCAAAACTGCTAAAGAAGAAAAAACAACAGTTGTAATGAATCCTGATTTTGTCGCACTTCTTTCGCATGAAATTCTCGGGCATCCATCAGAGGCAGATCGAGTACTTGGAAAAGAAATGGCTTGGGCAGGCGGTGCTTGGTGGGCAGGAAAACTAGGGGAAAAAATTGGCTCTCAGAAATTAAATGTAATTGATGATCCTACGTTGCCAAGTCTTGGATATTACAAATATGACGACGAAGGAGTTTTTGCAAAATCAAAATCATTGATAGAAAATGGAGTTCTGGTAAATCATATGCACAGCAGAGAAACTGCATCAATTTTCAATACTGAACCAAATTCTGGAATGCGATCTACAGGCTATGGATTTATGCCATTAATTAGAATGGCTTGCACGTGCATACAGAGGGGAGATTGGGATCCTCAAGAAATGATAAAAGAAGTAAAAAATGGCTATCTTATTTCTAACATGAAAGTTCCATCTATTGACATGATGAGATACAACTGGAGCATATCGTGTCAGTTTGCGCAGAAAATAGAAAACGGTGAATTAAAAGAATTACTTAGGGATGTAATTGTCATGGGAATTGCGCCTGATTTTTTTAACTCAATTGATGCATGCGGAAAAGATTTCATAATAAGACCAATTACAAATTGTGGTAAAGGTGATCCAATGCAAATTATGCGAATGGGCAACGGCGGACCACATGTTAGAGGAATTGCTACGGTGAAAAGCGTGGGAGTATAAATGTCAGATTTAATGGATACATTACGACTACAAATAATATCTTGTACAAGATGCAATCTTTCAAAATCAAGAACTAATGCTGTTGCAGGCAAAGGAAACTACAACGCAGAAATAATGTTCATAGGAGAAGCACCTGGAAGAAATGAAGATTTGAAAGGTGAGCCATTTGTAGGTAGTGCTGGAAAAATTTTATCAGAAGCATTAGAATATTCTGGCCTTTCAAGAGATGATGTTTTTATAACAAATGTTGTAAAATGTCGACCACCAAACAATAGAATTCCACTTGAAGAAGAAAAAAATTCTTGCCAGCAATATTTGATTAGCGAGCTTGATATTATAAAACCCAAAATTATTTGTATACTTGGAAATACTGCCTACGGTTCTATCTTAGGTGGTGATTCCATTACAAAGAACAGGGGTAAGATAATTAAAAAAAATAATCATTTGTATTTTCTTACTATACATCCAGCTGCAGTAATATACACACCAAGTCTCAAACAAGTCTTAAAAGATGACATTAAAGCACTAGTCGAAACACTTGAGAAAATAAAAAAAGGAATTCAAGTTGAGACTTTACCATGAGAATAATCACACGATCATTTTATGATAGGGATACAGTTGATGTTGCCCTGGACTTGATAGGTAAACTACTTGTACGAAGAATTGGCAAAAAAATAATCTCTGGCATGATAATTGAGACAGAAGCATATAGGTACAAAGATGATGCGGCTAGTCATTCTTTTGTAGGTATGACTGAGAGAAACAAAGCAATGTTTGGCCAAGTAGGAAAGGCATATGTCTATTTCACATATGGTATGCATTATTGTGTAAATGTGGTTGCAAAAAATAATGATTTTGAAGCAGGAGCAGTTCTTTTTCGCGCACTTGAACCAATAGAAGGAGTTGATTTTATGATAAAACAACGAAAAACCACGATCTCAAACCT
>DASSAF010000161.1:0-9040 GCA_035685565.1 Nitrosopumilaceae archaeon
AGGATTCTGATTGCAAGATTACAGGGTCTACTCAAAACTCTGGCTCGTTATATCAAACAATCCAAGTAGGCAACCAAAGCTTTTTGGTTGGATATACTGGTTCTGGAGCTAGGTTAGAGAAATTTACAATCTTGCCAGCCGACGCAAATAGTGTAATTCATGATGGGCAATGGAATGTACAAATTCTAAAGAAAGACCAACCATCTAGATTCTATTACCAGATTACATACGTGTCTAAATAGAGAAAATTACAAACGTCAATACTCCTGCTAGTTTATTATACATCTAACACTAGATGAAAAATGATATGCAAATTCAGGTTTTAATGTTCAAACAAGACGATCCAAAAAAATGCACTGCTGCAAAACTTGTTAAATTTGGAATTGCAAAAAACGTGAGAAGTACTTTGTCAAATACATTAATTTTAGATCCTTTTGCAGGTAGAGTAATTTTAAAAAATGATAGGCTTGTTGCTAATTCTATAACTGGAATTGATTGTTCATGGGAATTTGCACAGGAAACATTTGTGAAATCATTTTCTGGTATACATAGAAAACTTCCGCCACTTTTTGCTGGCAATCCGGTTAATTATTCAAAACTAAGCAAGCTTACAACAGTGGAAGCAATAGCAGGTGCGTTGTTTATTATGGAATTCAATGATCTTGCACATGAAATGTTAAACAAATTCAAATGGGGACATACTTTTTATGATCTAAACAAAAATCTTCTTGAAGACTACTCAAAAGCCAATTCAGAAGAAGAGATCACCTCCATCCTAAAAGAGTATGATATTTACGATATTGCTGTAGAGCGTCACTAGGATGTTTTTTAATGTATAAAGAGACAAGTAGAGATTTATTCAACCATTTTTTCCAAACCGTTAGATAATAATGTCTTCTGAAAAATCATCACCAGGTCTTGTACGTAGTCTATCATTACTTGACATAACGATGGTTGGAATTGCAGCAATGATAGGTGGTTCGATTTTTAATCTGGTAGGACCTGCTGTGCATGAAGCTGGTCCGGCACTAATTGTGGCCTTTGTATTTAGTGGAGTAATCAGCTTCTTTACCGCATTGACTTATGCAGAACTTGGTTCTGCGTTTCCAGAAGCAGGTGGTGGTTATAGATGGGTAAAAGAAGGACTGCCAAGACCAAATGCGTTTATCAGCGGATGGACTGCGTGGTTTGCTCATATGATTGCAGGAAGCCTGTACGCGGTTTCCTTTGGATCATTTTTTGGGAGCTTGCTTACAAACATAGGGATTTCATCTGAATACGGTGGAGTTTCATTAGATAAAATTATTGCCACAATTTCTATAATTATTTTCACATATGTAAATTACAGAGGGGCTTCACTTACAGGCAAAGTTGGAAATGGACTAACATTCATGCAACTTGCAATTATTGTGGTTCTAATCATTGCGGGGATCTATGCATTGAGTTTTACCAACCCTAACTGGACAGCAAACTTTCAAAACTTTTTACCAAAGGGAATGATAGGGTTGGTTTTAGGAATGGGCATTACATACATTGCTTTTGAAGGCTATGAAATAATTGTACAAACCGGCGAAGAAGTTAAAAATCCAAAAAGGAATATTCCAAAGGCAATCTTCATTACACTTGGAGTTGTCACAGTTCTTTACATTGTTTTTACTTTTGCTTTCTTAGGTGGACTAGATCCGTCTAAAACTGGTAAAGATGCATGGAATTTCATAGGTGATTACCAAGAGCTGGGAATAGCACAAGCAGCAAAATTTCTATTACCATATGGGACGATAGCAGTACTAGTTGGCGGTCTGATATCAACCATTGCAGCACTAAGTGCAACTACGTTTTCCTCAAGTAGAGTTTCATTTGCTATGGGAAGACAGTACAACCTGCCTTCCATCTTTAGCTCAATTCACCCAAAATATCATACTCCTCACTTTGCAATAATCGCATCAGGTTTCATCATGGTTGTGATGGCTGTATGGCTACCGATTGAACAGCTAGCACTTGCAGCTGGTGTAATGTTCCTATTCTTGTTTACACAGGTAAATTGGGCGGGAATCCAAATCCGAAGACTTTATGGTCACAAGCTTGATTATGGATTCAAAATTCCATTCTTTCCATTTATGCCAATTATAGGCATATGTTGTAAATTAGGACTGGCTGTCTTTCTTTTAATTTACAATCCACTGAGCTGGGCAATTGCTATTGTTTGGATATTGATTGGGTTTTCCATTTACAAATTATATATTTCAAAAAAGGAGATTGAACATTACGCACCATTAGTGGCAAATGAGGGACCTTCTCATCGAAAAGACTATCGCATAATGATAGTATCTAACAAGAAAACAGTTGAAAAACTGGTAAAGATATCGTCAGCAATTGCAAAAAATAAAGACGGTGAAATTTCTCTTCTAAGTGTAGTAACAATACCTATTCAGATACCTCTTTTTATGGGACAAGGATTTGCAGAGCCTACCATGCGCTCAGTTGGAGACATGAAAAGATCTTTACCTGACTCTTCAAATTATAGATATCTGGTAAGATTAACACATGACACAACAGAAGCCATACTAGCTACAGTAGAGGAACAAGGAATTAATTTGCTTGTAATGGATTTCTATGATCTTCGTAACAACAGAAAACTACTATCACTTACTACATGTGATATACTAGGAGTGCATATCAAAAAAGAATTTGAAAAAGAACTTTCCCGTATTGTAGTATTATATGATAAAGGAAGACACTCTGACCTAGGAGTTGAAGTAGCAAGTGCATTTTCTAATACTTTGGGAAGCAGTATGAGAATTGTAAGAGGTGTAGTTGAATCACCTGAAGAAGAGCGTGACATATTGGGAAAAATTAATGAAAAGATGTTTGATTTGGATCTTAAGAAAGTTCCTGTTGAAAGAATCTACCCAACAACTGAGGACATTACTAAAGACTTGTTGCAAAACCTAAACAAAGATCCAGAGATTGTCATAGTGGGAGCAGGAAATCAATCGGATCAAGCTTTTAGTCCAAAGACATTAGCGATTATAGAAAAATCAGCTTATAGTGTATTTGTTGTGCGTGACTCTAGGTTTTCAAATATCAGAGCTCGATACTTTTGGCATATGATTGCACCTAGACTAAAGGAAAATAAATTCATCTATAATATGTATATAGAGACTGTGAAACTGATGGCTTTTGTGAAATCAAAGAAGAAACCTCTCTCCGACGAGGATTATTTTGCACCAAAAATGTAATCCGTTATTAGATTTCTTGTATATTCTAACAATGTTAAAATAGAAATTTCTAGTTATGGTTATCAAGGTGCGAGCTGGTGAACGAGCTACTGCTAAGGCAGAGGAAACTCCTCCCTCCATGCAGTAAATGTGATCCAGAGATGGATAGTCAGAGATGGCTGGCTACAGAACAGAAAAAAATCCAACCCGGCGTACTGTGATGGAAAAACCTGAGGTTTCCGGTAAGGAATGAAAAAGCTGACCCACAGGGAGCAAGGCCAAACAAAACTAAAAGCGCTGCACTTGGTTTAGGTAGGCCGCATAGCTGAATCTCGTGAAAACAGAAGGAGGGTTACGTCTAGCACGCACCATTTTATTTTAATTGGAAAATTTGGTTATTACACTGCTGATTTTTTATCGAACTTGTCTGCCCAGTGTTTTCTATCCTCATACTCTAGTGTTCTATATGGGCGTGTATCTTTGGGTCTGTTGGCACTATCCTTTAGTTTTTTGTTACTCCAGACTAAAACTCCGCCTGCAACAACAGCACCAAAGACTGCCATTCCGTAGATTATTCCAACTGGAAATCCCCCACTTGATGTCTCTTGACCTGACGATGGTTTAGTACCAAATGCAGGTGTGCCACCTACACTAGTTGAAGTTGCATATCCCTCTATGTTGACAGAGGCTGAACTTGCATGCTGGATTGTTGTAAGCTTATAATTATTATCTGTAGTAAAATCAACTATATTTTGTACTGGTTGTTGTTTCCCCTCGCCAAGGCTACTTTGTCCCATGGTGAAGGTTGTTATTGCCACTTTTTCTCCTTTATATCCAAAGCCGCTAGTCTCAGATATTATAAATGCTGGATCGAAAAGATGGTTCCATTGATCAATTGGTTCTTGTAATATGCTACTTGCATCAATCAAATTGTTTTTCAAAGTGTCTTCTGCCTTTGTTCCTTTGATATTAGAATAAACATCTGGTACTACCTTTTTCACAAAGCTGATTGGAGTATTAATTTCCACGTCGCCATACTGTGCTGTTTTTATGATAACTGGGTTTTTTACCGTAAGTCCCATCCATGCTGCATCAATTATTGTTGGCGAGGTATTATTTCCTTTTGCTATAACATAACTTGTCAAAGTTGGAATTAATTCAAGATTGTAATCAATTGACGTCGATTTGTCATCTCCCACAATAGTTGCAGTATATTCTACGGTCAAGTCTGTTATAATTACTGGGCTTTTCTGATCATGATTTAGTGCTGTATTTAGTTGATGAATCAAATCTTTGACACTAGTATTGTTAGAGTTTTCAGTAAAACTCATGGTGTAATTCTTTCCTATCAAGAGATCCTTTAGTTTACCGCCATTTGGATATTCAATAAATGCCGACTCCAAAAACTTGAAGGTTGGTTGTGCAGGAGCACCAGACATACTGAGATTTACAGCAAGATCAGATGTTGCCCAAATTGGAGAAATGCTACCAAAAATCAATAAACCAATTAATCCTAATGCAAAATACCTGTCCATAGTCACGTTCAGACTACTTTTAGGCTCGGTAATAAATCTTATCGTAAATACTATCAATAAAATTGAAAATCTGTTTTTGTGGTAAAAGTAATATTGTGCATACTAACATTACCAATCTTCGTAGGAAATTGAAAAAATGATAACAATACTTGCAGGGGGCACTGGCTCCGTTAAATTAGTTAGAGGAATATCCTCACAAACTAGAGATATCAACGTGATATCAAACGTTGGTGATAACTACTGGCTTTATGGTCTGTATATTTGTCCTGACATTGATACCATTCTTTATGGACTTGCTGATTTGCTTGATGGAGAAAAAGGCTGGGGAATAAAAAAAGACACTTATAATTTCCTACGTCAAATGGAAATGTTAGGAGAAGAAACTTGGTTTAAGATTGGTGACAGGGATGCGGCAATTCATCTTTTGCGAACAAACATGCTCAAAAACGGCAAGAATCTATCTGATATTACCACATGGTTATGCCAAAAATTTGCTATTGATATAAAAATAATTCCTGTCACAGATAATACCGTAGAGACAAGAATTGTGACAAACAAAGGTGATCTTCACCTTCAAGAATTCTGGGTAAAACACAAGGGGCAAGACACCGTTGAGGGAATAAAATATCTTGGGGCAGACAAAGCTAGGGCAAATCCTGCGGCTGTAAATGCAATACACGATTCTAAACTGGTTATAATTGCACCAGGAAATCCACTGACAAGCATAGGGCCTATTCTTTCAATTAAAGGGATAAAAAAAGAACTATCTAAATCAAAAAAGGAAGTTGTCGTAGTAAGCCCGCTGATTGGAAATAGCTCAATTAGTGGACCTGCTGCCAAATACATGGAAGCAGCTGGCATGGAGGTATCAGTATATGGACTTGCAAAAATGTATTCTGACGTGGCTTCTCATATAGTGATAGATTCCTCTGATAGGCTTTTAACAAGAAAAATCGAAAATTTAGACATGAAAGTATATGAAACTAAAATAAAAATGAAAGACAAAAAAGATGAGGATGCTCTTGCGTCTTTTATTTTAAAACAAGTGCATGTCTAAATTACGCACAGGTGCAATTGTTCCAGTAAAAACTTTTTCAAAAGCTAAAACGCGACTAAACTTGTCATATGAAAAAACAGAAGATCTTTGTAGGATAATGCTAGAAGAAGTCTTACAAACAATCTCACAATCTGATATTATAGAAAAAATTACAGTTGTAAGTAAAGATGAATCTGCGTTTAAGATTGGAAAAAAATTCAATGTCGTTGAAATTTACGATGAAAAAGAACAGGGTGTAAACAATGCAGTTTCAATGGCAGACAGGTATTTTTTAGATGAGGGATTTGGTGCTACCATCGTGTTTCCTCAAGACGTTCCTCTCATGAAACCTGAGGATATACAGACGCTCTATGATTTTCAAATACCTGACAAGTGTGTATTGGTAGTGCCTTCAAGAAGATTTGATGGGACAAATGCGCTATTTAGAAGCCCAGTAAATATCATGGAAACTCATTATGATGAAGACAGCTATAAAATACATCTAACTACTGCAAATAATAAATTTGCAAAATCTGCACTTGTTTTGATTAGAAGAATAATGCTTGATGTGGATGAACCAGAAGACCTCCAAACCATTTTAAAATATTCAAAACCACCAATTTCAAAAATGCTTGAGGATTTGTTAATCTAACATTATAATTTTTAAAACTAGATTTTAGATTATAATTGGTATCAATACATTTACACCTGTGTTATGGTTGATTCTTTTTTTGTTTTTAGATAGTTTAGTGTAATGCCAACAATGGCAATTCCACCTGCAACCAAAAGTAACGACTCTAATGTATTTGAAAATGGATCTGAAAACTTTTCTGTAATTGAAGATTGTGTCATTTCAGATATAAAATAAATATATGAAAATATGAAATAGTTTGTTGCCCAATGAATCAAAACGGCAGGTGCAAAACCATATCTAAAGTAAACCCAACCAATTATTATTCCTGATATGGTTGCCTGCGCAAACTTGCCTGCACTCCATGGCGTACCTGAAATAATATGTGCAACTCCAAAAAATATGGCAACTGTTATAATCAAAGCTATTACTTTTTTGTAATTTGTAACTTGCAAATTTTTTGATGGGTTCCAAAGCGATTTGAAAAAATGTTTTAATGATGCTTTATAGGAGAACATGGCATAAAGTGGAATACCGATAAGCAGAACCCTAAAACCTACTTCTTCACTTAATGGTGATGTTGAGACTTGAAAGAATTGGAGTAATCTATTTTGGGATGCGGGCGGTTCTATATTGATGCCAAAACTGTTTTGAATAAAATCAATAATTAGAGAAAAAACAATTAAAATAGAAAACCATGTTATCATGCTCAAAAGTGCGTTGTTTTTAATATTTTGCCACCCTTCTGTCATTACCAAGGAAAGTGCTTTCATCAAGCCTCGCTGAGGACCAGCCAGTGAAATAGTGAACAAAACAAGATAGACACACCACATGACAATAAAACCATCACCAAGCTCAAAATGAACAGGCATCTTGAATCCTATGCCTCCAAGAAAAATATTTACACCATCAAGTGGATACTGAAAGTTAATCTCTTTTCCTAAATTTGAATTAAAAACCACATATGCACCGATTGGAAAAGAAATTATCATCATGCCAAAGATAACTGATGCCAGTGCAGAATATGGAATAGCTATAACCCGTAAGAGTTTATCGATTTTTACCAAGTCTCATTTAATGAACTTCAATGCTTGCTTCTGGAAATCCAAGTTTGACTAGAGTAGCTTTGATCGTATCTCTGTGGTCGCCTTGAAGTAAAATGTATCCCTCTTTTACTGTGCCACCGCATGCATATTTTGCTTTTAATTCTTTGACAACTTTAGCTAAATCGTTCATCTTTGGATTAACTCCTTCAATCATTGTCCCTTTTTTCTTAAAACGTCTCTCTTCAAGACGAACTACAATTTGAGTAGCATCTTTTTCAAGTTCACCACAGGCACATAAATCGTCAGGAAGTCCGCATGTATTGCAGATTACCGCCATTCAAAATAAAATTCTCGTTTCCTACTATTAAGCCTTGTTCGACTACATTTTTTACTTGGAATTCCCAAATTAGTTTGTGTCTAAGGATCTTACAAAAAAAGCAGTTGAAATGCTTCTAAAAGGTGCAACTCTTGTAAGCGATCCTTGTCCGTATTGCAAGGGAGTACGCATCATGAAAAATGGTAGTGCATTATGTGTAAACTGTGGAAGGGAAGCAAGTGAAGAAAAAATACCTGAAAAAATAGAAGAAAAACCTAGCGGCGATCCCCTGCTTGCAGGCCTTGAGCAAAAACTAAAGGATCTGACTAGGGAACTTGAGCATGAAAAGGATCATCAAAAACAGCAACAGATCCTAAAATCAATCAGTGATATCATAAATATTAAAGAGAAGATCAAAAAGATCTAGCACAAAAGTATTTATGTAAAAATCCTTCAGGTCATAGTAACATGAGTAGCAAGAAATCTGCACCGCTTCCAGCATCTAGCGCGGGTCTGTTGAGATTCTTTGAGGACGAGACAAAAGGGTATAAACTAAGACCAGAAGTTGTTGTGGCTATTCCAAGTGCGTTGATTGCTGTATCGTGGATATTAAAAATATTTTTCCTACCATGACAGAAAATGCTGATAATGTGTCGCGTATACACAAGCGATACACATTAACAACTCTAACTCCATCATCACACTATCTTTCTCTTCTAATTTCCATACTGGTGACATCTGCAACTGTAGCACTAGGGCTGTTTGCATATTTTAAAACAGGTGACAAAATATTTTTTAGTTTGCCATTGACAATCGCAGTACTTTATGGAACACAGGTTCTTGACGCACGTTTACTAAAAACAGAATTTTCCAAAATTGTGCATCTGTCTGCATTTGGAAATCTCTTGTGGTTTGTAACACTCCTTGGGGGATTTGTATCTGCACATGTTTTTTCAAAACCTGAACTAGTTCCAATCTATATCACAGAGGGAATGTTTTTGTTTGCAAGCTTTAGAATTGGACTATTTACATCTGTCATGGGAGCAAAATTAAAAACTGCGTGGGCGGTTTGTTTGATTCAACCACTTGCAATGTTTTTTGCGTTTGTACCATCAGAATCCTGGATTCCAATGCTTTCAGATTTTAAAGCCATAGGGTTTGGTCTTGTGTTTTTGTTTCTTGCAACTGGTTGGACACTATTGTCAGATAGGGCAGCTGGCATCAAAGTTCCAAGGACGCACAAAGTATTGCAAGCATA
>DASSAF010000162.1:0-3773 GCA_035685565.1 Nitrosopumilaceae archaeon
AGCCAGCCAAGACAGCAAAGCTGTCAGCTGTTCTAAGATTTGGCGTACTTGTTGCAAAAGCGTAATTTCCTGCAATGCTTGAAGCTGAAATTATCAGCACAGACATTAGGAAATAGTTTTTGAAGTTATTTCTAGTCATTGTGGATTTGTTGCTTGTATAGATATTAAGCCGCGCTTACATCTGTGTCATGTTCACATACAAGTTTGTCAGCATTAAGGACAGATTGGGTAGGAAAGATTACAAGTTCAAACATGGAATAAAATGCTACACACCAGCAAAAAAAACTGGACTTGGATAAATCATGAGAAAAGTGATCGAATAAAAAAATCACTAACGTAATTAAAAAAATCAGAAATAATTTGTTATATGAAATCGGTTAGTTACCGTTTCTTTTTCTAGTTCGTGCACCTTTTTTGCCTGCTGCTACATAAGATGCATGTGATCGCTTTTTCATACTTGAATTATGGTCAGTAGAGTCAATATAGGGAGCTGGTTTCCAATAGTTGCTTTGTTAATGGATTTTTTTAAGCTGATGAGAGATAGATCTAAAGACAAAGACGTTATGTATTGACAAAAAAGATCGGGTCATTTCAGACAAAAATACTGTTAAGAATACAACAGGTTAATTGCATGAAAAAATTAAACTGTGTTGCCATTATTACAGTCCAAGGTAAAAGATACTAAAGATAAGGATAAGTTGTATTAAATTTAAAAAACAATTAAAAGCCTCAAATTCCAGAGATTTGAGTTAAATTTAGATTTAATCAAAGCCTATAAGCAAACCGATCTATTGATTACCATACCAAAATGAAAAACAGTACAATTTTCATCATAATAGCTTCAATTGTAGTTGCAGCTGGCATAACAGCTGCCGTTCTAGTACCAAGTCAACAACATGGACAAGTTTCTCCTGTAACTGAAAACAAGGTTGAAAATAACGTTACATCGCAATCTCCAATTTCGGAACTAAAAAAATTCAACTCTGCTGATGAATTACAAAAGTTTCTACTAGATTCACAGGTAAGGACGGCGCAGTATAATGGACTTACATATGGAGGTCAGGTATTGGATAAGCAGTTAATGCTTGGAGATGCTGGCGCTCTAGCACCTCCATCTTCAGTACCTGTACCTTCAACACAAGGAACAGTACCTGAATTTGGAACTGCAACAACTTCAGGAGCTCAATATTCTACAACAAACGTACAAGTTGCTGGAATTGACGAGCCAGACTTTCTTAAAAACGACAACAAGTATGCATATATTTTATCACAAGACAAGCTTACAATAATTGATGCATATCCAGGCAATACTGCAAAGATTGTTTCAAAGATCGGTCTTGATGTAAACGGAGCAAATCTTCAGAACATGTTCCTCAATAAAGACAGGCTTGTCATCTTTTACAACGACAATAAAGAGCGCTATTCTATACCACAGTATGATTACATCCCTAGTCCAATCTATACGCCTGTAACCCATGCAGTGATAATAGATGTCACTGACAAAGAAAATCCAAAGATTCTCAAAAACTATGAGATAACTGGCTACTATACAGGAGCAAGGATGATTGGAGATTATGTTTATCTTATTTCAAACTCGTATGTAGATTATGTTCATCCAATGCCTCCTATTTTGAGAGGAGCTTCTGGTATGGCAATTACTCCTGATGTATATTATTTTGATAATCAAGAGCCAAACTATAACTTCAATACTATAACATCATTTAACATGTTTTCTGATGACATAAATTCAAAGACGTTTATGATGGGTGCAACTGGCACACTTTATGTTTCCAATGATGCAATTTATCTAACATACCAAAAATATCATCCCTACTATTATGATCAAAGCTACGACGCGAATAGATTCTTCAAGGCAACCGTTCCGCTTTTGCCAGATGATGTTCAATCTCAGATAAACTCAATTGATTCAAGTAATCTAGATTCATCACAAAAGTGGGCACAAATATCAGATCTTTTGCAAAATACATACAACAAGATGTCAGAAAATGACAAGAATGTATTGTTTGACAAGATCCAAAAGGCAATCACAGAATATAATATCAATCTACAACAAGATTATAGAAAAACTGTAATTCAAAAATTTGCAATAGATAATGGAACCATAACCTTTGTGACAAAAGGCGAGGTTCCCGGATACTTGCTAAATCAATATTCAATGGATGAATATGGAAAAAGATTCCGGGTTGCTACGACATCTGAATATTACACACCAAATGGCGTCACCACAACAAACAATGTGTACGTTTTAGATGATTCGCTCAATACTGTAGGCAGTCTGGAAAAAATTGCTCAAAAAGAATCCATCTACTCTGCAAGATTCATGGGAGATAAACTCTATCTGGTAACATATCAGAGAATAGATCCGTTCTTTGTAATTGATTTGAGTAGTGATACACCTAAAGTTTTGGGGGCATTAAAGATTCCAGGATATTCAAGCTACCTGCATCCATATGATGAGACTCACATCATAGGGATAGGCAAGGAAACAAAACAAAATCAATACGGGGGACTAGAACCAGTGGGAGTAAAGATGTCACTCTTTGATGTTTCTGATGTAGCAAATCCGGTTACAGTCGACACTTTTCTAATTGGCGGACCTGGAACTGACTCTGAAGTTTTGTCAGACCCAAAAGCATTTCTATTTGACAAGGAGAAAAATGTCTTGTCAATTCCTGTCTTTCAACAATATTATGGAAGACCGATTCCACTAGAAAGTCCAGTTAAAAACGGCATAGATACAACTGCTCCAAGTGGAACCGACGGAAAATCTGTCATTATTTCGCCACCGTACTATCAGCCAAACAACTGGAGGGGTTTTTACGTATTTGGAGTTGACCCAGCCAAAGGCTTTAGTTTGAAGGGAATCGTAGAACATTACAATGGCACAATGTATGATTATACATTTGGAAGTAGATCATTTTACATTGATGATTCATTATACACTTTAACATCAGGTTTTATGAAAATAAATGACCTGAGCAATCTGATGAATGAGATAAACACAATAAAGCTTGAAGATTCTGGGCAGATAATCAAATATCCAAACTAACCAGCAATAGAGAATCATATGGTCATAAAGAACAAATTCTAATGAAATAATTTTATGTTTGCGTACAGTTTGCTTTTGCACCAGACATTGTTTGCAGTGTGATCCAGCCTGTTACTGTTCCTGTTCTTGTGATGTTCATCACATGTCCTGCTGTGGCGCCAACTGAGAATGTCTGCATCTGTTCTGGAATAAATGAATAAAGCGATTGAGTTCCAAGATTAGAAATAGATATTGAAAGCATGGATCCTTGAAGGCCTCTTAACGCACCATAAACAAGAAAGTCTTGATCAGAGTAACAAGACCACGTATTAGTCTGCCATACAGGACCTACTGTTATTATTTTAGAAAACGTGGTTTGAGTATGATCTTGTTGTATTAACGATATAATTACAAGAGAGGTTATGATTGCTGCTCCCACTGCTAAGAGTAGCTTGTTTGAAGTCATCAAATGTACAACAGAAAAATACTATTTATCAGTTTTTTAATACGACTAAGTTTTTCAATTGAATTATTTTTTACACTCGGATGGAGTCGATTCCATATTTGGAATAATAGAACATACAATGGCATTAGTAAAAACAAAATAACTTGATGTTCTTACTTTTGCTACTATTATTCTTATTACCATTTGTGGCAGGCGGGATTTTTATAATTCCAAAAAACTCGTGTAGTTGATGAAACATCAAATACTCGCTGCAATTTT
>DASSAF010000163.1:0-3208 GCA_035685565.1 Nitrosopumilaceae archaeon
TAAGCTTGCTTAGTTTTGAATAATTAACCGGATTACCAGCAAAAAGTGGCGGAAGTTTTCTATGCATGCCAGAAAATGTTTTTACAAATGTTTCCTGTGCAAATTCCCATGAACAATCAATTCCAGTTATAGAATTAGCAACAAGCCTATCATTTTTTAAAATTACTCTACCTGCAAAAGGATCTAAAATTAATGTGTTTGACAAAGTACTTCTCACGTTTTTTGCAATTCCAAATTTAACAAGTTTTGCAGCAGTGCATTTTTTTGGATCGTCTTGTTTGAACATTAAAACCTGAATTTGCATAGCATTTTTCATCTAGTGTTAGATGTATAATAAACTAGCAGAAGTATTGACGTTTGTAATTTTCTCTATTTAGACACGTATGTAATCTGGTAATAGAATCTAGATGATTGGTCTTTCTTTAGAATTTGTACATTCCATTGCCCATCTTGAATTACACTATTTGCGTCGGCTGGCAAGATTGTAAATTTCTCCAACCTAGCTCCAGAACCAGTATATCCAACCAAAAAGTTTTGGTTGCCTACTTGGATTGTTTGATATAGTGAACCAGAGTTGTGAGTAGAATCTGCAATCTTGCAATCAGAATCCTGGCCTATCAAACAGGTTCCATCTTCAAAAGTCACTTTGAGGTTAACATTTGATTCATCTCCAGGATTTGCACGCAACAATCCATCAATCATTCTTGGATAGAAGGTGTTATTCCCAACAGTTTTTTCTTTAATAGTAATTGGAATAAATGAATCTGTTATTCTATTTACTTTTTCAATTGTCATCATATGGGAAAGGATTGTTTTCTGAATAGGTCCAATCGTACTTGGTTTTATAGACGGAGTAATTATTTGCGGTGTTCCTTGTGTTGTATTTCCTTGAGTTGCATTTACTTCAGGAGATGGTACTACGTTTGGTAATTGATTTACAACTTGGAATGGAACACTAAATATGCCAAACGGTACATTAGCCATTACAACATAATTTCCAGGCTTGGCATTATTTGGAATTTTATAATCATAACTAAAAGAACTTGTTTGATCAAAAGGCACAGTAGCTCTTGGCAATACACTGCCTTTCTTTGATACTATTTGCCCTTCACTTATTACAGTATCATTTGCAAGACCAACAGAAATATCAACAGAGTTAATTGATACTATGAAACTTGTTCTTCCAGTAATCAAAACAGTCTGGCCTGGAATATACTTGTCACTATCAGTTGTCAACAATAATGAAAGTTTGTTTGATGAGGTGGTAAATGGATCAGTTACGTTAAAGATTGCCTGTGAAGCTGCACCAAGATAGCTTCCGTATATCTTGTATGTGCCAGTTTGAAAGATTCCCGGACGCAACTCTATTGACGTTTGGAATTGACCTCCTGCGTTTACTTGTATTGTTGCTCTTGAGGCCTCCTGTCCAGTACTGGTATACACAACAATGTTAATCATGGAATTTTGCTCAAGTGCCGCTGCGTTAACTTGCGGTATTACTTGACCAAAGATTTGTACTGTTTGAGTAGTAGTATAATCTGTCTTGTCTGTCTCTAGGAAAAATGGTGACAGTTTG
The DNA here is from genome assembly GCA_035685565.1 of Nitrosopumilaceae archaeon. GTDB lineage: Archaea > Thermoproteota > Nitrososphaeria > Nitrososphaerales > Nitrosopumilaceae > TA-20. Next base: position 1,577 of record DASSAF010000163.1, read on the forward strand.
GTTTCAGATTGTGGATTTTTAGAAACACCAAAGAACAAGTCAGTTTTAGCATGATTTGAGCCAATTGTTATTCTGTAGATTCCAAATGTGTTTGGATAATTATTTATGGTTATAACATTTTGTCTGCCAGAGTTGATTATAGTTGCAAGATTTCCGTGAGTAGTGGAAGAATCCGGTATGGTCCAATCCCAAGAGAAAAATCCATTGATTATTGTCAATGGGTTTGTGATTATACTACCATCAGGCAGTGTTAATGTAATTGTGTATGATGAGGTATCCACAAAACTTGATAGTTTACCAGTCAGATGTACTGTTTCTCCAACGCCGTAGACTTGTTTGTCTGTATTTGCGACTAGATCCTGATTTCCTGCTAATGGATCATAAACTGAAAATGATGTAGTAGTTGTCAGTTTATTATATGTGACTTTTAGTGTGTACGTACCAGGTCCAAATACACTACGATGTAGTGTTTCCTGTATTTTGTAGTTACCATTGCTATCAGGATATGCATAAAATGTCAGCGGTGTATTTACCACACCTGATCCTATTCCTCCTGAAAGGTTTGGACCCGAGTTAGCTTTTGATATTAAAACTGTACCATTTCCATTTAATACCGTAATAATAAGACTAGTAGCTGTTGTGATTTGGTTTGATGCAATGTTACCTGAAATATTAAAAGAATCCCCTATTGCATAAGAAGGTTGATCTGTTGTAATGGACAAAGGTCCTGAATTTGTTGGTACAAAAATACTTGGATCTTGTACTACGTTAAAATCTACTTGTGCCTTGTAGGATTTTTCCGAAATTTTTGCACTGTAACTTCCAAATCTATCTATTGTACTAGGAATTGAAAATGTGTATGTAAATGTACCATCTGATGAAACTTTTAATGTATTTTTGACATCAAAAGTTGAACGAACAACACCTGATGTATAGGATTGTACTATCTCAATTTGAAAATCATATACTCCAATCAAATTTGTGCGACCTGAAATTGTTACAGTGTCACCTAATCAATATGCCTGTTTGTCTGTAGTTACCACTATTGGGGCACTTAGAGTTGGTAGTTGTATTAGATTAAATGAAGTAGTAGTTTGCGCTGTATCGTATTTTGCAACAATATCATATGTTCCATAAACAGGATTTACCGGATTTACAATAACACCATATGCGGTTGCTCCTGTGTGATAATAATTATACGAAGTGATTCTTCCTTGTGTATCAGGAAACAAATTCCCTGCATAGACTTGGACATTATTGGGATCATATACTTTGTAAGTCACAGAAGTAAACGGGATGATTTTTGAAACATTTCCCACAATATTTATCTGATCTCCCAGAATGTAAGATGGTTTGTCAGTGGTAAATGTAAGTGTAGTTTGTGCTTGTTGTGGCGGTGGAACATATGCTTGTTCATTTAAGGTAAATTGCGTATTTGCTGATACATCTGAATAAGTTACATAGACTTTGTAAACACCTTCGTTAAATCCCAATATTGAATCAGTTTTCAAATCTGTTTCAAATTGAAGATGGATATCAGGATACACTGTAATTGTTTTTTGAAATCCAGGTCCTGTAACAATTATGCTGATTTGTTCTGGAATATAGCTTAGACCGAGTATGTTAACTTGT
>DASSAF010000164.1:0-1609 GCA_035685565.1 Nitrosopumilaceae archaeon
AACAAATTCTAACAGCGAAGGATATTATTATTAGTGATGGTAATAATAATAATCATAGGAATAATAATATTAATAATAATGATAATACTGATACTGTTAATACTGCTAACCCATTTACGTTAGAAGTTTTAAGGCCAGTAACAAATGGTGTCTGGATCAAGTTTTCTATTTACCTTAGTGAAAAGTACTCAATTGATTTCCCAACTAATGAGATAATAAGAAACGAGATGGACGCTGCTCTCCTTAGTGCTGTAGAAAAGCAAAAACACGCTAAAGACAAAACAGCAACAGCAGCAATATCTTTAGGAGGAAAAACAGTAAAAGACAAACGAATTTTGAAAAAATTGGGCCATATTGCAGCTGTTCTTAGTGAACGGGAATGGCCTACACAACAATTAGATTCAGTTGTAAGAAATGCGTTAGGTAACGTTGATGAAAGAACTTTTAAAAATTACATTGAATGTGTAAAATTGTACTCAACAGAAAGAAAAAACGAATTCGGATACATAACTCACTATGACACAAGCAGATTCTGTCAGCTTATTCCGGACACCTTTAAGGTTCTTGAGTCATGACTGCCTTAGATCAAGAACATCCTTGTCAGGATGTTTTAATTTATCTACAAAAATATTACAAAAACCTGACATCAACTTTAGAACCTGAAGAAAAGGAGGCAGTAAGATATTTCAGACTAGGATTACGAACCATGAAGTTTAGTGAAAAGTGTCAGTACTACAAGAAAGCTCACGAAATTCTAGGTAATATTCTTCTTAAATGATGTTCAGTATGTAGTCATGCCCCTATGATCAGGTGAAAACCTAAGTTAAAAGTTGGCAAAACCATTAGAAATTAGGCACAAAAAATTTGGCAATCTGTAAAAAAGGCACCCATAACACAAGGGAGTTTCTCTAATACTTGATTCACTTTTGTGAAAAATGTCAAGTTTTTATTGATTTTTGGTTCTATTCGTTGATGATCTCAAAGAATTTTTTTCTCATTTCTATACTGTCTCCTTTTTTTGTAAATGCTCCACTAAGATGTCTTACGCAAAGCACGGGTTTTTTATTCCAGTAACTCTTGACCCAAACTCTTTCTTTCCTTTTGCTTTTGCCTTTGCCATACTCACCACAGAATTCTTCCTCACCATGTAATGGAATTATAGAGCGTTCATGTTCTTTCATCTTGTCATATGTGTCTATGCCAATAATTAAGAGCACTGAAGGATTTATTCTCTCAATTATTTTCTTAGATTTAGCATAGCAAAATTCTTCTGCCTTTTCTCTTTTTTCTTCAGAATAAAGGTTTGAAAACTTCCTTCTCCATTGTTTGATATTTTTACTTCTAAAAAATAATATTGGAAAAGAAACACTACTTGCTAAAAGATCCATGTGTTCTACCCCAAAGAATCCTTGTAATTTTGGTGAAATCTTCCAAGGTGGTTTTTTTTCCATCGTGTATTCATTTTTTTGTGGAAGTGAAAAATCTCCATTTTCAAAGTCGCTACGATTCTCCTTAAAGTCTTTGGCTTTACCACCACCAGGATTGAGTGTTATTATCATAAGTTTTGGATTAGATATTACTGGACTATAGAATATTTTAAAGCCAGAAT
>DASSAF010000165.1:0-2445 GCA_035685565.1 Nitrosopumilaceae archaeon
GCCAATAAACAATACCCAAGTATTTACCAACAAGCCTACCATACAAGGAACGTCTTCTGATTCAGGATCAGGTGTACAAAAAGTGGAAGTAAGCATTGACAGTGGCGCATACACCATGTCTACTGGTACAACATCATGGTCGTATACATCTAGCACACTATCAGCAGCTTCTCATACTGTGACTGCAAGATCTACAGACAACTCTGGCATGACTGCAACAACTCTTCCTGTAACATTCACAGTTACAGTTCTTGATACTACAGCACCATCAATCTCCATTACATCTCCTACAAGTGGTGCTATCATACCAGCCGGTAATGTCGCCATAACAGGAACAGCGTCAGATATTGGTAGTGGTGTGAATTCAATCCAATTGATGGTAAATGGAACCTCTCAAGTTATAGCTACTCCAAAGGCACCAGGTGATTGGTCAAACTGGAATGCTTCGCTTATTTTTTCACAACCCGGTTCAAATACGCTTTCGATAAAAGCTACAGATAATCTGAATAATTCCAAGTTGTATTTGGTTCCAATCGCAATACCTGATAAAACAGCTAGACTATCTTCATCTCCTTCTCCAACTATGTTTTGGTTTATAGTACGTACTGGTTTTCCTGACATGACAAACCTGATACAGCTGTATCAAAAACATGCTAAACCATCATACATGATTACCCAATTCACTAACAGTCTATTGGACTCAAGTGTAACAACCAGCATTTCTAGTATGAAATCTGTAACTTACTTCTCATTGTTAGACATACAGAACAACGCGAAGACCCTTCATACTAATGGGTATAATTGGATAGTTTATGATCTGGAGCCCAGCTTATCACCAGTAAACGAGGTATCTGATCCCGTTAACTCTGTTCTACAAGCTTCCCAGATAGCACACAGTAACGGATTAGGACTTGCTATTACACAAGCACAAATCCCTCAATCGTATTTTCAAGGAATGGCTACTTATTCCGATGCCTTTGTTCTGCAAGTCCAAGATAGAATCAATGGTGACCCTACAATATTTGTAACTGGAATAAAATATAACATAAATCTGATAAGGACAGCTAACCCAAATGAAATAGTGATCTTACAAGGAAGTACAATAAAGAACACACCTAGTCAGATAAATGCTGCATACGATATGACATACAAGATGATTGATGGTCTTACAGTATTTTATAACATGACCTCAATAGACGTGCCAAAAATGGCTAAAGTTTTTACACATGTTGATGGCATCAGCTAATCTGATTCGATCCATGGCCCAGTGATGGATATGGAATTATACCTATAAGACCAAGTTTAACAAAAATTCTTCATGTGTTCTCTTTTTGTACCTACTTGAATGTTATTAATTTAAAAAACGCCTTTTATTATTAAAATGAGGATTAGTTATGCACACATTGGTAACAGGCAATACAGGTTTTATTGGCATGCAGCTTTGTAAAGAACTCATCAAAAAAGGATTCAAAGTTACAGCATTATCACGAAACCAAGAAAATTTTAAACTAACATCTTTCTCAAAAGATATTGATACAAAAAACCTTCATCTGGTAAATTGTGACATTTTAAATGAAACTGAACTGCATGAAATTTTCAAAAAAATAGAAAAGGTTGATTGCATTTTTCATCTAGCTGGTCAAACCTATAGAAAAGATTTGTATAATCCACAAATTTATTTCCAGAATAATTTTATTGGCACATTAAACATATTGGAAATTTGCAGAAATTTTGAGGTTAAAAAACTCATATTTAGTTCAAGTATGGCTGTATATGGTCTTAGTGTAAATCAATTTACTCCAAAATATCTTCCAGTAGACGAGAAACACCCTGCCAGGCCTTATGATTTCTATGATGCAAGTAAGTATCACGCAGAAGAATTATGCAATTTCTATCAAACTCGATATGGTGTAGAATCAGTAGCACTTCGTTATTCTAGAGTTTATGGTCCTACTATGGGCAAGGGACTCATCTTTCAAGCCATAAAGAAAGCAATATCTGATGAACCAATAGAAGTTCTGGGAGACATAAGTACAGATTTTGTTTTTGTGGATGATGTATTACATGCAAACATATCTTCAATGGAAAAGAAATTTCTAAAAATGGAATCTTTCAATATTGGAAGTGGAGAAGAAAAAAGTTTGTATTGGATTTGTTCCACAATTGTTGATTTGTGTCACTCATCATCAAAGATAATATTTCATCAAGAACCAAAATCGAAATTTTCTCTAAATATTTCCAAAGCTGGAAAAATGCTTGATTATAATCCAACTAAAACAAAAGAAGGTTTAATAGAATGCATAAATTACATTAAAAATTCCATAACATGACTGTAAAATCCACACCATTGAAAAAAATATCTAGTGCCATACCATTCTTTGAAGATGCAGACATTGAAAAAATTTCAGACGATGTAAAGATAATTCTAAAGTCAAAGAAATTAGT
>DASSAF010000166.1:0-2319 GCA_035685565.1 Nitrosopumilaceae archaeon
AATAGTCGTCCACAATAGCAATAATTTTTTTATATAATATTTCTCGCATTTTAGGACTAAGTTGTTTAGAATCTTTAACTCCAATTTCTGATAGGTGTTTTATCTTTGTGCGTTCAATAGATACTCCTGCTATGACAAGTGGACCCAATACGGATCCCCTTCCTGCATCATCCACACCACAAATTATCATTTGTGTTTTTGTTGCGCTAGATGTATTAAATCATTCAGAAACTGATTTTTTTATTCACTGATCATTTTTGCACTATTACTTTGCCGTTTGGAAGTGTTCCAACAAATCTGTATCCACTGTTTATCAGCTGTTCTGCTTCGTCGCTTGTTACAACATTTTCTTAAGCACCATCATAAACGGTTCAAATTCGAAAGAACCATCATGACGAATTCCATTAATAAAAAATGTTGGAGTCCCATTTACGCCGCTACGTACACCACTCAGAAAATCTTCTTCGACACGACTGGAGTATGCATGATTTCGTAAATCATTCTTGAATTTGGAAGTATCTAGTCCCAATTCTTCAGCATATTGGACTAGATATTTGTCATCAAGCGCATTTTGGTGTTCATAAAGAGAGTCATGCATTTGCCAAAACTTTCCCTGCTCTCCTGCTGAGAGTGCGGCTTCAGCAGCATTCATTGCATATTGGTGCATTTCAGCAAGCGGAAAATTACGAAAGACAAACCTAAGATCATCGCCTAACTTTTCTTGAATTTTCTTAACAATGGGATATGCTTGTCCACAATATGGGCATTGATAATCTCCATATTCCACCAATGTTATTTTGGCTTTTTCAGAACCAGTTATGAAATCTTTTTTACCAACAGGAAATTTTAGTTTGGTAACATCCATTTGTGATCTGCTCAACTTTCATCATCTCCCTTAGAGTCTAGAGATTCCAGAGCATCTAGAACTCCGTTAGCACCTGGATTGATACCAATTGGAGAAAGATAGCTCCATCTGATAATTCCTTTTTTATCTATTACAAATAGAGCTCGTTCACTTTCTCCGTCAGTTGTGCGGTACACATCGTATAATTTAGATATTGCACCTTTTGGCTCAAAATCAGAAAGTAGTGGAAACTGTAATTTTCTATCTTTACTAAACGCAAGATGAGACCAAATCCCGTCAACTGATATGCCAACTAACTGTGCATCAAATTTCTGAAATTCTTTTAGGACATGATTAAACAATGACATCTCATCTCCACAAACTGGGCTCCAATCTGCAGGATAAAAGGCCAGAATTACTGGCCTTCCAAGAAATTGCTTCAGTGATACATTTTGATCTGGTGTACTACGTAGGGTAAAATCAGGTGCAATGGTTCCTTGCTCTAACATGTTCTTATCAACTCACTAAAATCATTCAGAGTAAATTTTTTCCCAATTATATTTAGACTATTAATGATTGGACAATGCCTCATTCTATATTTTTGTAAATGAGCTTCTAGTATCATTAGTATTTTTTCATCATCATTAATCTTTATAAGATTTATTAAAATATAGTGGATTTTAGAAAGGGGATCCTTCTAAATTATTTCATACATTTTTCTGCTTGATTATTTCCTTGTTGATAAAATCTTGAAAGTCTGGGTCGAACCATTTCTCAGGGTTTATGTCCTTTCCCCAGTACTCGCTTATTGTTCCTCCTTCAAAAGCACTTTTCATCCATCTCAGCCAGCCTGTCCATTCATTGTCACTGAGCACTTTTCTTTGGCGCATATGAAATGCATGGGCACATGTATACAAAATATAATATGCAAATACCAGCTCTTGGGATATATCTGATTGATTCTTGTTAAGTACCTTGACTAGATCTGGGCGGTGAACCAGCATCTCGGCCATTTCATGTATCTTTTCATCCAAATCATTGAGAACTTTTGTTTCAATATCCATCAAAACGCTTTTCACCCCTTTCCTTGAGAAATAGAAAATCACAAACAAGGTTGCAATTATTCCAATAGATCCTGCTAAGCTAATTAGGTCAGACACAAGTAGCTCCGCCATGTTCAACTTGATAAATTAGAAATCGATTATAAGGTTTCTTCAGGTTTTATTATAGATTAGGAGCTGGTAAGACCCAATTACTATTGCGGAAAAATTTCACGTCCTTCCAGGTAAAGTAATTCCATGATTCTACAACTGTTTTTTGTTTACAGTTAAATCAAATTCTTTTTTGAGCATTAGTTTTTTTGCATCATCGGTGTATACTTCGAGGTTTATCTTAAATTCCATTTTATGAATTGGAATGTTGTAGGGGTTTATCGTAATTTCGTGATTCCCTGTATTACTATTTGGGAAGAGCAG
>DASSAF010000167.1:0-8225 GCA_035685565.1 Nitrosopumilaceae archaeon
TGAATAAAAAGAAATTTGAAAAATACTATAAACTGGAAACATCTTTTCTACACATTTGCATACCTTTTTCTAAAAAGTTTATCGGAAACGTGATATCACTTTCAAAAAAATTTAACCCAGAATGTATTGTGATTCACAGTACAATAAGTCCAGGTACTACTTACAAACTTCAATCTTTACTCTCCATACCCGTAATCTATAGTGCGACAAGAGGAGTTCATAAAAGAATGTTATATGATCTAAAAAGGTACACAAAGTTTTATGCAATAGAATCTAGTGCACCTAGAAAGAGATGGGCTTCTCATGCATATGCCAAGTTGATGAAAAAAGCATGTGTAACGACAAAGCAAATGTCATCTCCAATAACACTTGAGCTTGCCAAGATTGTTGTAGATACGTCATATTATGGCTGGTTAATCAATTACGCACAACTTAGTAACATGATTGCTATAAAACACAACGTAAATTATGACGAGATGTGGTCTTTTGCAGATGACATACACAAATTTTTAGATAATAGGCCAAAGATGTTTCCAGGATTTATTGGTGGCCATTGTGTGATCCCAAATCTTGATCTGATAAACGATGAAGTACTTGATCTGATTAAAGAAATCAATTTGGATTATGCAAAAACTTTGAAAAGAAGACGACTTTCAATAGGTAAAAAGTAACAAGAGACCTTAATCTGACGATAATTTGCTTTTGATATAATCAATTGATCTTGTAGGAGATGGATCAACTTTTGATAAGGCAGCTAGGTAAATCGTGGAATAATCTAGAAGGTAAATCAGATTGATCAATTTGGATATTATGCCACCATTTACTGAATGTATTTCTCTATAATCAATTTTGTTTTCTGCAAAATATTCTTTGAGTATCTTCCATCTTTCTCTGGTTTTGAGATAATCATCTTTGCCTTCAAGCAAAATAGGTTTTACATCATCGCTCTTTTCCCATGAGACTATATCGTTATGGCATGCTTCTATTACATCCTCAGTCATTGCATGTTTTTTTGCATTTTCTTGAAGAGAATTTTTGAATCTTATGGCAGCTGCTTGTAAACCAAAGGGATAGTAAATTACTGGAATGCCAGAAATCCATTCTGCTAAACTTAATGATGTGTTTTTTTCATTTAGATTTGATGATGAAATTTGTCTTCCCAACCTTTCTAGTTCTTTTATTGAATCAAGAATATCAGATACTTTTACTGGAAGTATAGGACCCAAAACCTTCAATATTGTATACAAAAACCCTGGAAAAGATGCTCTTGGTGAATGCAGTTGTGGAATTTTTCTGTACTCGATTTTATGTTTATTACAATAGTCCTCCATCGGGCCTCCTGAAGAAAAGGCTACCAGATTGCACTTTGATTTTTTTGCAGAATCCAATACTGAAAGCGTTTCTACCGTGTTTCCTGAGATGCTTGTAGTTACAACTAGGGTATGTGAATCAACCGTATTTGGTAGGTGATATCCCTTGACAACTGCAACATGAATCTTAGTTTTTGACAATATGGCGGAAAAAATATCTCCCAGTGCACCAGAGCCTCCCATTCCTGAAAATACGATGTGATCTATATTCTTAAAATCAACAATGTCTTGGTTTGAGTCGTATGATTCTTTGGCAATCTCAGACCATCTGTCATAAATCTTGTACATGCCAGAAACATCATATCTGTTTAGAGTACCTAGGTCAAGCAACTACCTAGATGAAGAATGATTATAATATAATACTTGATCCTCTTCATTTTTTACTCTAATAATCATATGTCTTGGTTGGTATTACTTTCATTATAAATATGGGCTATGGATAGGTACCTCAAAATTGACAAAACTTACAACAAAAATTCATTCTAGTCTTAGAACCATAGAGTGGAAAAATAATGCAGTTGTTATGATAGATCAAACCAAACTACCTAACAAACTTGTCTTTGTAAAATATACTAAATACCAAGATGTGGCAAATGCAATTAAAACACTTGTAGTAAGAGGTGCACCAGCAATTGGCGTTTCTGGTGCTTTTGGTCTTGCCTTAGCTGCATTGCAAAGTAAAGCACAATCAAAAGAAAATCTACTAAAAGATCTAGAAAAGGCTAAAAAAATTCTCTTTGAAACAAGGCCTACTGCCGTTAATCTGATATGGGGGCTAGACAAAATAATGAATGTAGCAAAAAAAGGCAAAGATGTTTCTGATATTAAAGAATTAATAATTCAAACTGCAAAAAAAATGGCAGAAGATGACATACAAACTAACATGATAATGGGAAAACACGGTGCAAAATTATTTGATAATAATGATACCATAATGACTCATTGTAATGCAGGAGCGTTGGCTACAGTTGGGTATGGTACGGCATTAGGAGTTATCCGTGCAACAAAAGAAAGTGGAAAAAAGATCAAAGTTATAGCAACAGAGACAAGACCTGTAATGCAGGGTTCACGGCTTACTGCATTTGAACTAAAACATGATGGTATTGATGTCAGTCTTATCCCAGATACTGCAGTAGGATATGCAATGGCTAATGGATTAGTAAATAAAGTAATAGTAGGAGCAGACAGGATTCTACGAACAGGTCATGTCTTTAACAAAATTGGTACATATCAGGTTGCAACAATGGCAAAACAGCACAAAATTCCATTTTATGTAGCAGCTCCACTTTCTACATTTGACCTAAAAAGCAATCCTGAGGATGTCATTATAGAACAACGCAAAGCAAGCGAAGTTACGGGAATCGTAGGTAAAAAGACTGCTCCAGACGACATTAATGTAATCAATCCTGCCTTTGACATGACTTCACCTGAACTCATAACAGGTATAATCACAGAAGCAGGCGTTGCTAAACCACCGTTTGAAGAATCTATCAAAAAATTGTTCAAATCAAGGCTGTAAGGTATTTATTTTCATAAAATAAAGAAATCACCCATGGAACAAGTGACATCACAACAAATACTGGATTCGCTAAAACAATGCATGGATCCTGAAATTCCAATCAACATTGTAGACATGGGATTAATCTATGGAGTTAAAGTAAGCAACGACAATAAAGTAGATGTCAAAATGACCATGACAACGCGAGGTTGTCCTTTACATGAAACTTTAGTGAGTGATGTAAAAAGATATGTAAACAAAGTTCCTGGTGTTAATGGCATTAATGTGGAAATTGTATGGGAGCCTGCATGGACGCCAGAAAAAATGTCAGAAGAAGGAAAGAAGCTAATTAATTATGGAAAACGAAAAACAATCACACCTATAGATTATGAAACTGCAATGCCACAAGGTGTAGGTTCTGTCGTAAAGCAAGAAGACGGTGCATTAGTTTTGATGAATGATCATGAACAAGGATTTATGGTAAATCAAGCAATAATTGACTTTTGGAAATTATGTAATGGACAAAGAAAGATAACGGAACTTGTAGATGCCTTTGCACAAATAACTGGTCTTCAACGTGGGCAGGTGGAAAAAGAAGTCATCCAGCTTATACAACAACTAAGGGATGGAGGAATAGTAATTATACCAGAACCAGAAGTTTCAAATGTCCAGTTCAAAAAATAATTTTTTTACAAAACCTATTAAATTTCATTAATCTCTGTTATTGTTCCCAGAACAGAATCCATTTTAACAATGGCTCTTTTTTCATTAAATCCTAAGGCAACGTACCAGTCTCCACCTTCATTGTCATATTTGGTTTCCAAGGTTTTGATTTGATCTTCAGTAACACTGTATTTTTTTATAATTCCTGATACTGCTAGAGGAATGGCTTCTTTTTCAGTAGGTAGTCTTCTTTTCATTAGCCCTATTCCTGGACTCATAGATATTCTCTCATGACAGAGGTATAATAGTTACTATGTCAGTCAACAAAGATCTAAAATTTGTCATAAGATCTGATCTTGTAAGGTTCTTGTGTTACATCATATCATGATTACAAATGAGTCTATCAGCACCGCTAAAGGACGCGCTTGTTTCCTTAATAGATAATTTAATGGTAAATCCACAGAATATGCGAAACATGGCATCTGATTTAAAACCGCTTACAAGAGATGACACCGAAGTGGCATTTGGAATTTTTGTAGGATATGTAACTGGAGGATTTGCAGAAATATTCTTTGAATCACAAAAGCGTGGTATGACATCTATGGAAGCAGAGGAAATGCGAAAGATAATTTTTGAACGAGCACTTGAAATGAAAAAAGCAATAGCATATGTGAGAGCTCAAGAAAGTAAGAGCTAAATTTTAGCAAACAAAATTCTATATATTACGTATAAAACAAAATTATTTCAAAATGCGTCTATACAATCTAATTCATACTTCATTTCTTTCAAAAACTGGAACCATACTCTTTGTAATCTCAATTTTGGCTATTTGTGGTACAGTTACAGAGCTTCTAGGTGGAATATGGGATGCGTCAACACATGCTCTGCGAGCACCTGAAAAATTCTGGACAATTCAACACGTTACAATCTATGCTGGTGTTGGAATGATAGTTAGTTCATCAGTATTGGGTATTCTCACTTTGTTTCTAAACTCCAAAAACAAAATTCTGTTTAAAGGAATAAAGATTATACTTTTAGGTTCCGTTTTACAACTTGTAGGGGGTTATGCTGATTCCATTTCACATGAAATATACGGCGTAGATGGTCTGGTAACTCCATCGCATCTTACAATTGAAACAGGTCTTTTCTTGAGTGCTCTTGGTAGTTTTCTGACACTTTGTCAAGTTGACAAAAGAAATACAAGAAAAGTTATGACAGTTGCTATTATGACAGTACTTTTATCTGCGTCATGGATATGTTTTAACTTGATTTTACTTTTTACTTCAGTAGTATTGTGTATACCTGTTTACGATTTATTCTCTTCAGGGTGTGCAATACTGTAATTTCGCAATCTTTTGTAGCCAGACCATACAATCAGGCACGCACCAATGAGTGCTATGAAAGAGGGAAATGTAAATTCTACTGATTTCGTGTTTCCAAATTCTGCTTTAATTTGAATAGAGTTTTCAGAAAGATTAGTAATTTCCAGAGTATATTTTCCAGTATAACTAAATTCAAAATAGTTTACAGACATTTTTGTTTCTATTCGTTTAAGATCCATCACATTTCCTTGGGGATCTAATACTTTTACTAGTACTGTTTCTTTTGAGTAGTTAGGAATTGTAATTTTATAAAAACCAAGTCCTTTGCCTTTTAAATCTAGATCAATATTGACATTTTCTTTGATGCCGATACTCAGATCTTGTGATGTTTTTTCTGCGGTAGAAAATGCAAGTGTTACCCAAATTGAACCAATAACCATTAAAGATAATCCAATTCTAAATGGTGTGAACTTTCTCATACATCTGATATTTATTTTCCTGTCTTAAAATTCACTCTATAAAGGGCCCGGAGGGATTCGAACCCTCGACCTGGTGGTCCGAAGCCACCCGCACTATCCGGGCTATGCAACGGGTCCGATCAAGTAAGAATTTAACGGGGCTAAATATCTGTCTAGATAATTGAAAATATCACAAAGAGTGACTGGTGTTGAATATGCTATACGCGATATCACACTTTCTGCAAAAAAATTGGAAAAGCAAGGACAGAAGATAACCTATCTTAACATAGGAGATCCTGTAGCATATGGATTTCAACCGCCTGAAAATGTCAAAGATGCTTTCATCAAGGCAATTAAAAACAACCAAAATTATTATGCTCCGTCAGAAGGATTATTAGAGCTAAGACAAGCCATTGCTGAAAAAGAAAAAAGAAAAGGACTCTTGACAACTGAAGATGACATTATTGTAACAAATGGTGTTTCAGAAGGATTAGAGATGCTAATGGCATCTATTGTTGAAACAGGAGATGAAGTTTTGATACCTGGCCCATATTATCCCCCATATGCTTCGTATGTGAGATTGTTTGGTGGAATTCCAGTAGAATTTGCAGTAGATCTTAACAATTCCACGCCCGATCTTGATGATGTAAAATCAAAGATTACATCAAAAACTGTAGCAATATGCTTTATCAGTCCAAACAATCCGACTGGAGCAGTTTTTAATGAAAAATCTCTCAAAGATTTGATTGATATTGCAATTAAGAATGATTTGTACATAATCTGTGATGAAATATACGATCAGATTGTTTTTGATGAAAAGTTTGTGGGTATTGGAAAGGTTGGTGGTGATTCGCCTATAATACTGTTAAATGGATTTTCCAAAGTACATCTAATGTCTGGTTGGAGAATTGGTTATATTGCATTTAATGATTCCAAGAAACTTGATCTTCTTCGTGAAAATGTTCCAAAGCTTGCTAGAGTCAGAATTGCATCCAACCTACCTGTTCAATATGCTGCATTAGAATCACTTCGAGGTCCACAAGACTATATTCCCAAATTTGTTTCAGAGCTAAAAAAACGAAGAGACTATGTCATCAAACGAATAAACGGAATGCATGGACTTAGCTGCCCAACCCCTAAAGGAGCCTTCTACGCTTTTCCAAAAATAGAGAACAATAAATACAAATCAGATAAAGAATTTGTTCTTGAACTTTTAAAATCAAAAGGGGTTCTTACGGTTCACGGTTCAGGATTTGGCACACAATATGGCAGCGGTCACTTTAGGTTGGTATTTTTACCTGAAATTAATGTGCTAGAAAAAGCTCTTGACAAAATAGAAGAGTTTGTAACTTAAAATTTCCAAGTGATTGTTTTTTTTGGAGATATTTCTATGATGCAATTAGTGTCATCTAATAATTCCTGAGCAGATTTTACCTTCAAACTTTTAAAATATCGTTTTAAAATTCTCTTTGCAATAAATGATACCTGATTTCTTTCTAAAATCAGTCTTGCTTTACCAATGCCCATTACACCAAAAATGTCTGGAGATTTTATTCCTACGTCAACACAAAAGCTTACTTTTGGATTAACTTTGATGTTTTTTGCCTTTCTTGTTCTTGTATTGGTTCCAACATAGAATTTTTTATCTCTAAATTCATACCATACAGGAACAATATGCGGATTATTTTTACCATTAATTGTAGCAAGCCTCAAAATTCTCTGAGACTTTAAAAACTCAGATGTTTTCATTTACTTCCTTCCTTGTACCCAAAAAGATCAAAAAACATCCAACTCCAATCATGCCTACTGATATTTTTTCATTAGTGATATCAGGAGATGTGAAAAAATCAGCAACAAATTCTGGCCCCCAAATAAGCAAATTTCTAATAAGAATAATGCCAGCCATTACCATGAACAAAACTCCCATCGCAGTAAACCAATTTCTGTTACGCCTATAATGCAAATCTAGTATTGATTGAATCTTTCTTACTTAAATTATCTTTATTCCGGGGTTTCTCAATTTGTTTTTAATCATCGCATTCAAAAGTATCGGTGTTGCTATTTCAGCAAGATAAGAAAGGGAGCCAGGGCCAAGTAATATTGGTCTTAGAGTTCTTATTTCTTTGATCAATTCATTGACTACATCTATGGATTTTTGGTCATCCCCACATACAAAAATATCAGAATCCAAGATTAGTTTTGAATCTATCAGTTTTTTTTCTGATATGGTATGAAATGCGGCAACAAGCTTTGATTTATTTTTCATATGTTTTTGTACAAGTTCAAATGCAGATGGCTTTTTTTCTATAAAAGAGATGAATTCAAATCCTGCATCAGTCTTTGTCAATGGAACAATAGGTGATATAACGACACAGTCATCTTTCACATTTTGAAGCAGCTGAGAACAAATTGCATCAATGTTCTCATATGGAATTGATAAAACCAATACATCGCTTTCTTTTGCAACAGAAAGATTGTCTTTTCCTGTTATAGTACCTTTAATTGTTCCATATTGTTCAGAAGCATTCTTAGAATATTCAAGAGCTGATTCTGAAGCTTTTGTGGCATCTCTTGAGCCAATTAAAATGTCATGATTTTGGCACCATCTAATAGCGAAACCTTTTCCCATTCCTCCTGTTCCGCCTATGATCCCAATCTTCATAAAATCATGCTCTGGTAATGTTATTATTATCTCTATTCAATATCGTTTGTAATATTGTCCTTGATTATTTTTTTACGCCATGCGCAAGCTACAAACAATGTAGAAAGAGTTCTTGCTGGACGGTCCGAAGGAATTCCCTTGACAGAACTTGGACTACAGCAAGCAGAAAAAATAGCAAATTTTCTACAACCACTTAAAATTTCTGCAATTTATTCTAGTCCAATAGAGCGTGCTACACATACAACAAAAATA
>DASSAF010000168.1:0-5346 GCA_035685565.1 Nitrosopumilaceae archaeon
TAAACAAATTTTATTCAACAATAAGAAAATACTTGGTATCAGACAAGACCAATTCGTACATCTACTACCTTACAACCTCTACCCTTTTCAAAAACTAAAACTGGATTCATGTCAAGTTCTTTTATTTCTTTAAAGTCACTAACAAGTTGCGATATTCTTTGTAAACATTCGGATAATTTTTTGGTGTCAGATGGTTTTTCACCACGAACACCTTGTAATAATTTGGTTGTTTTTATAGAAGAGATCATTTCATCTGCTTCTGAATCAGTAATTGGAGCAAGTCTGAATATAACATCTTTTAAAACTTCAACATAGATTCCTCCCATACCAAACATTACGACAGGTCCAAATCCTGGTTCAAGTTTTGAACCAATGATTATTTCTTTTCCTCCTTTTACCATTTCTTGTATCAAAACACCTTTGATGATAGCTTTTTTGTTGTATTTTTTTGCATTTTTAATTATTTCTTTGAAGGCAGTTTTTACTTCTTGTGAATTTTTTAATCCTACCTTTACTCCGCCAGCGTCTGATTTGTGAATGATTTGTGGAGACACTATTTTCATTACAACAGGATATACAATTTTCTTTGCAGCCTGTATTGCTTCTTTGTCATTTTTAGCTAGAATACTTTTAGGAATTGGGAAACCATACGCACGTAAAACTTCTTGTCCTTCTTCTTCAAGAAGATTTTTCCGTTCTTCTTTTTTTACTTTTTCAAATACTTTTTCAACTTTCTTTTTGTTGACGGTAAACTTGTGTATTTTTCCTTCTTGTGTATTAGACCATTCCGTAAACCTCAGCATTGCCTTTAAAGATCTTATTGCAGTTTCTGCATATCTATAATGAGGTACTCCTCCTTCTGCAAGAATTTCTTTGTTTTTTATTCCTTCGTCCAAGCCCATAAGGCTTGAAAGTATTGTTTTGTGGTATTTTTTGGAAACCCTGACAATAACTTCAGCAAGCTTGTTGTAATCTAAAGTTGCAGAAGGTGTGCACATTGCGATAACTGAACCCACATTTGGGTGTGCAAGAACTTCGTTTAGTACATTATCAAATCTATTAAAATCTGCATCACCTACAATATCAACTGGATTTCTTGAAGAACCCCATGGTGGAATAACCGCATTTATTTTTGGTCGTATGTCTTCAATGGTTGCCATTTTTATTCCAAGCTTGGAACAGGCATCTGTAGAGATTATTGCTGGTCCTCCAGCATTAGAAACTATAACCAAATCTCCTTTTGTTGGAAGAGGTTGTTTTGAAAAAGCAGTAGCATAATCAAACAATTCTTCCATTGTATCCACCCTTATGGCTCCTGATTGTTTTAACAATGCATCATAAATTTCATCAGAGCCCATCAATGCACCAGTATGTGACATAGCAGCCTTTGCACCTTCAGGACTACGACCAGATTTTAAAACAAGGACTGGTTTTTTTACAGAATTAAGACGTGTTATCTGTTTACATATTTTCAAGAATTCTTGGCCATTTCCCAAGTCCTCAAGGTACATTACTATTACTTTGGTTTGTTCGTGCTCTGCTAGCATCCTAAGAATGTCAACTTCATTGAGATCTACTTTGTTTCCCATACTAATTACTGCAGAAAATCCAATTCCCTGTCCACTTGCATCCTCTACTAATGCAGCACATATTGCACCACTTTGTGAGACAAGTGCGATTTCTCCTGACTTTGGAGTGACTTTGAGAAAAGTAGAATTCATCATTGTTTGAGGAGCAAGATTCATCACTCCAAGACAATTTGGACCAATAATTCGCAAATTGTATTGTTTTGCAATTTCTCCTAATCTTCTTTCAAGTGCTGCACCTTCCTCATTTACTTCTTTAAAACCAGCAGTAATTATGATAACACCTTTTAATTTCTTTTTACCGCATTCTTCAAGTACTGATGGTACAACATCATTTTTTGTTATAACTACAGCAAGATCAATCTCTTCAGGAACATCTAAAACGCTTTTGTATGCTTTTTTATCAAAAACTGTTTCTCTAGTTGGACTAATAGGAAAAATTTTACCTGTATATCCTTTCAATATGTTAGACGTAATAGCACGACCAACACTACCTTCTTTATCAGATGCACCTATTATTGCAATAGATTTTGGAGAAAGGAAAACAGAATCAGTCATTTTTAATAAATTGGGATCAAGTTAATTTGTATAATAAGTTATCCGTATTACAGAAGATAAATTGTTTAACTATTACTCAGCTTCCAAGCATCTTTCCTGCAAGATTTTCATTTCTTGGAATCCATTTTATCTTAAGATTTGTGTATTTTCCTATTAAGTTCCAGGCTTCCATTGCCAAAGTTCGGAGTTGGTCACTATTAATTGCATATTCATGATTTAGTTGGGCTACAGTATTTTTAGAGTCGCTGTAAATGTTTATCTCATTATTATTATCTAGAAATTTTTTTAAAACCATGATTATTGCCATGTATTCTGCCTGATTATTTGTTATGTTTGGTTCTTTTTTGTAAAACGATTCTCCTGTCTCTTTTACAAAGAATCCAAAACCAGAATTTGGTCCGCCAGAACCATCCACATAGATGTTAAGTGACATTTTTGTATGACCTTATTAGTTTTGCACTCAAATTTACAATTATCTAAATCTACTGTAATGTTATCTTAAGAAATATCAAGATACCAGCAAGTTCTGCAACATGAACTGCAAGTAAGTAAGGTAAAAGAGCAGCTGCATAAAGTTCCGTCATTGAAAAATAAGCATATACTCCTATTACATTATGCAAAAATAACAGTCCGGCAAAAAATATCATTCCAAGTGGAAGCTGTGCCTTTGTTCTTGAATAGATTTTTATAAAAACTCCAACTAACACACCAAGTACAACTAGATTAGCTCCTGATACGATAGTACTTGCTGTCATTATTGGTTCCATTTAAAAAAATTCAACCTCTCTTAGCATATTTACTTTGTTCCAATTTAGTTACAATTTCATCAAACGTTTCTAAATTAACCTCTAAAAATGTAGAAATGAAAAAAATAGCTCCGTATTTTTCTCCAACTCGAGTTATGAGATTATTTTTTTCAAGAACGTTAACATGATGCTGAATTGCCTTGTAATCTAATTCCAATTCCTTGGCAAGCTGATTTGCATTAAGCGGTGTCTTTCTAATAGCAGATATCAATCGAATTCTGTTTAAACCGCCTTTTGAACCCGTAAATACAAACCAGAGCAGACGTTTAGCATATGGATCACCAGCCATTTGTTAATCAGCTTCGTGTATCGATGGATAATTAAAAGGTGTTATGGAAAATCAGTTGATAATTGGAATCTGAATTCAAACCATTTCTTTACATAACTAAATATGTAATAAAGAAAAAATAAGAGAAAATTTTGAATTATTTATTTCAAGAACTTGATAACTGATAAATTGAACAAAGTATTAGAGAATTTCATGTTTGATTACGCTTATCCTCTATACAGACCACCGTCGGAGGCAAAATCTCTAATATTTCAAGTAACTTTAGGATGTTCGTTTAACGTCTGTTCTTACTGTAACATGTATCGTACAAAAGAATATGTCGAGAGATCTTGGGATGAGATCAAAATGGAAATTGATTTAGCGTCAAAACACATGCAAGATACAAATAGAATTTTTCTGGCAGATGGTGATGCGTTAAATCTTCCAACGAATAGGATGATTCAGATACTTGATTATATAAATCAAAAATTTCCAAAACTAGAACGGATATCTTGTTATGCAATGCCAAAGAACATACTTGAAAAATCTCCTGAAGATTTGAAAAAGATTCATGATGCTGGTCTTACAATGTTCTACATCGGTATAGAAACTGGTTCTGATAAAATTCTAAAAAAGATAACAAAGGGCGCTACGGCTCAGACAATAATCAAGGCTTGTCAAAAGGCAAAGG
The DNA here is from genome assembly GCA_035685565.1 of Nitrosopumilaceae archaeon. Lineage (GTDB taxonomy): Archaea > Thermoproteota > Nitrososphaeria > Nitrososphaerales > Nitrosopumilaceae > TA-20. Next base: position 3,910 of record DASSAF010000168.1, read on the forward strand.
ATACAGGATATACAATCTCTTGCATGATAATACTTGGTCTTGGCGGAAAAACTTACACTAAAGAACATATAGATGAGACAGCCAAAGTGCTCAGCATCACTGCACCAGACTATGTCGGAGCTCTTACCTTACATCTTGAAGACGGAATACGGGATGAGTTTTTAACTAAATTCAAAGAACCTTTTGAGCTAATTGATGATGCTGATGCATTGATTGAACTTGAAAACCTTGTAAGTAAGATGGACCCCAAAAGTCAGGTAGTTTTTAGAGCAAATCATGGTTCAAACGCATATCCCATTGGTGGAACTTTTCCTGAAGACAAAGAGAAAATACTAGAAAAAATTTCATATCTCAAAGAACATCCAGAACTTTGTAGACCAATAGGATTTAGAGGGTTTTAATACATTACAAATTCTATTTTCATTTTAATTTTTGCTTGGCGGTGACCATCTCTTAAGTAATAATGAGCTGCTTGTAACTGATATAGAACTTGCTGCCATGGCAAGCCCTGCAAGTGCTGGATATAACAGCCCGACTCCTGCAACTGGGATCAGGACAGCGTTGTAGATGAATGCATAAAAGAGGTTTTGTTTTATCTTACTGACTGTTTTTTTGCTTATTTCAACTGCTGCAACCACGTCCTTCAAGTCATCTCTTACCAGAACAACATTTCCTGCCTCAATAGCAATATCTGTACCACTGCCTATTGCAATACCAACATCAGCCTGAGTCAAAGCCGCGGCATCGTTTATGCCGTCTCCAATCATTGCAATTTTGTTTCCCTCTTGTTGCAGTTTTTTTATCACCTCTACTTTTTGTGATGGCATCACATTTGCAATGACTTTGTCAATTGCAATCTCTTTTGCAATGGTTGCAGCTGTTCTCTCATTGTCCCCAGTTAACATAATTACTTCTATTCCCATATTTTTCAAAGCGTTCAAAGCTTCCTTTGCACTTGGTTTTGGAGCATCAATCAGTGCAATAAGACCAATTAAGGTCTTATCCAGTGCAACTAGAACAACAGTCCTTCCATCATTTTGAAGTTTAACTATGGATTCTTCTGCAGATTTTATGTCAACCTGCTCGTCTTCCATCAAGCTTGGGCTACCGACAAGTATGTTATTACCATTGTAGGTTGCCTTGGCTCCTCTACCTGGAACCACAAAAAATTCTGAAGGATCTACAATAGTGATCTTCAGTTCATTTGTTTTTCGTATTATTGACTTTGCGAGTGGATGCTCAGAGTTCTTTTCTGCTATTGCCGCAAGCTCAAGCATTCTGTTGTTACCGTTGCTGATGCCATTGTTGTCTCCTGACGCCAATGCTATTTGTTTTAGAGTTAAAAGTTCAGTAACTTGGGGCAAGCCTTGAGTTAATGTTCCCGTCTTGTCAAATACTGCGACATTTATCTTTCCAAGCATCTCAAGTGAATATCCA
>DASSAF010000169.1:0-1799 GCA_035685565.1 Nitrosopumilaceae archaeon
GTGCCATCTGAAATAATCTAAATTAACAATAATAAAATTTAATTAACTTCAGTATTAAAAATAGAAAAACATGTTTAAAGTTTAGATTTGTGATTTTTTACTTCACGTAATGTGATAAACGGGGTTTTTTGGGATTCTTGCGGTAAAATCCGTTCCGTATTGTTAGCAAAAGTTTCCATATCATTAAAAACTCCGTTTAACTCCATATCCTTTTCTAACGCCTGCAAATAATCTTCGCTCCATTGCCAATCGCTATCAGGATTACATGAATATACTATCCAGTGATATTTTCCATCTATGAATCGTATGTCAAATGGGTATGCTCTACAATCAAAGGGTCTTTTTTCATAAACTGAACACATTTTTTTGGACTCATCCCAAAAAACACAAACATTTGAATTGTTTTTTTTCTTGACAGTTAATACTTTTTTATCTTTTATTGTGACTTCTTGCAGGTATTCGCTTCCAGACTTTCCAATGGATTTTAATGTGCTTAAATCATGTGAAAATACTAGTGGTACTGAAGAGTTTGTACAGCATCCCTGATGTTGGCAACTATCACATAGTTTAGTAAAACTAATCATGTTTTACTTTGTCATCTCCTATAGTCAATTTTTGGCTGGCACTCTTCAATCTGTTTCTTAGTAAGTAAATACCTAGAAATGCTATACCTACAGAAATTATGCTGATCATAGTTATACTTTCATGTAAAAATACGCCTGAAAAAACAACTCCAAAAGCTGAATTTATAGAATAAATAAGAATAGTTCTTACGGCCCCTATCAATTTTAATCCTGTAATGAAAAGAGCGGTAGACATACCTATGCTAACAATACCGATAATTGCAATAGCTGGCATGTGTGTAATATCAATTTTAAATGGAATTTGAAAACCTAAAATCAAACACAAAGCAAATAATCCAGCTAAAAATGAAGCCATCTGAGTTATTCTTTGTGAACCCAATCTACTACTAATGTGATGTGACATGTTAATATCAAGAGCCCAAAACAATCCTGCCAAGAGAAGCAAGACATCACCAAAAACTATCTTTGTCATAGTTATTCCATTACTATAAAAATCATAGCCAATTGGCAAAATTACCATTCCAATTATTATCATCGCAAAGGGAATTCGTTCCATTTTTTGAAGTTTTTCACGGAAAATTATAACAGCTATCAAAATTGAAAACATTATTTCGCCATTATTAAGAACTGATGCATTTAATGCAGTGGAGTCATGTAACCCAAAAAAGTATGTAATTAATGCTGAACTTTCAGCGATTCCAATTAATGCCAAGAATAGTAAATCTTTTTTTCTGATTTTTTTAATTGAGGCACTTTTTCTAATAAATGAAGAGAAAAACAATCCATTAATGATAAAAATAAAGAAAGATATTGTAACAGGATTTAACTCGGTAGTTATCTGATCATTTGGTACCAACAACGCTTTTGAAAGAATCTGTCGCAGCGCTTCTAATGTTGCTGCAATAATTACAACCAAGTATCCTAGAGCAGTAGGAGATGAAAGTTTTACTCTCTTTATATCAGATCGAATTCCCATATTCGGAAATCACGTCTGAGGTTAATAATCTTAAACCGAATCCTATTCGCCTAATATGTCAAAAAATGTCATTTTTTATGATTTATTGGGATTTTTACAAACTATGAGCCAAAAAACAAGATGTCATATGACATATGGCATAAAACTTTGATTAAACACCATCCTAATGGCATTAGCTGTGTGTGATTTTCTGATACTTACAGATTGTTATATCAAAAACAAATCATCTTGATTTTAAA
>DASSAF010000170.1:0-2880 GCA_035685565.1 Nitrosopumilaceae archaeon
CTATTTGCTTGGCCCAACCATTTCATCACTTTTGACATTCTGATCCCATTTTCCGCGAATCCCTTTTACCAATACAAACACGCCCCCTCCAATCAGGCCTAGTTATATGGCTAGCGTGAAATACACGTCCTGCATTTTTTCATCACATTTTACTTTGACGGCATTGCCATCAGGAGAATAATCATAGCAAACATCAAACTGGCCAGCTTGTACCACATATTGCTGATATTGAGCTCCTGATAGGCCACCTAAAAGAAAACCGGCAAACGCAAGAGCAGAGCCCAATATGATAAGCCTGGTATCGCTCATGTGAGTAATTTGCATCGTGTAATATTTAATGTTGTAAGCATGTAATGTAGTAGGGAATATTTCTATGGTTTTTGGATGGGGAAAGAAAAAATCAACAAACGAGACAGTTGAATCAACAAAAGACGAAAGGCAAATTTCCTTTTCTGATATAGATCCAATTTTAAAAGAAACCCAAACCAATCTACTTGGAAAAATTCTCGAGCAGGCAAAATCAATTGGATCACAGATAGAAATTGAGCGAAAAAACATCATACAAACAATGTCGCTTTTTGAAAATGACGATCTTAATGCAGAAGATGTTGACAAGTCCCTCAGGGTACTAATAGAGCGAGGAAAAAAAGCCGTGGTACTTGGACTAAAGCGAGAAACTGCAGTAAATCTGTCTAGTCCGGAAAATTTTTCAAATTTGGCAAATTTAAATTTGCAAACAGGCCAGATGCTAAAAAGAATCGGGGACATATTGGGAATGAATTCCAGAGTGATGCATGTTTTTGCCAGAAAATATGCAGACAAGCTCAAAGAAGACTTAGCAGAGATGGCCAAAAACAAAAGAGAACTACAATCTCTGGTGGATAGATATGCCAACTTTGAGGCAACATCTAAAAACATTTTAGAGTCAGTAGAAGAAATTAAAAAATCAAATAAAGAAATCGAGGATAAAAATCACAGACTGGCAGAATTGCGAAAAGAAATAGAGAATAATAAAAATATAATTAATGATTTGGAAAATAACATACAAAGCCTCAAGTCAACAAAAGAATACCAAGAGTTCCTAAATGTAAAAAAAGACATCGAATCTCTCATGCCAGAAAAAAACGCCATAAAAAATGAGATCAACTTGCAATTCTCAAAAATATCAAGGCCACTTGGGAAATACAGCTACATTTCCTCACTTGAAAAGCCGCTTAAAATCATCATGGAGCGTCTGGTTGCAGAGCCATCTGATGTAATAACAAGTGAAAACAAGAATGCCATCATCGAGATATTGCAGGCAACAGTAAAGTCAGTTGTAGCAGGCAATGTCTCTGTAAAAGATTCACAAAAAGCAGCAGAGCAAATAGAAGAAACCATAACCAGACTGGACGAATTTATTAGTCTAAAGCACAACCTGGCAAAAAAGATGAGCGAGTTTGAAATCAAGTTTGTTATTTTCAATATCAAGGATTTGGAAGAAAAGGAAAACAAGGTGACACGAGCCAAAGAGAATATAATACAGTCAGAATCATCGCTTAAAATTCTAGAAAAGGAGGTCTCTGAGGAATCAAAACGTCCTCCACATATTGCCAAGGATGTAGAAACAAAGATAAATGAAATTTCTAAAACCAGAATAACTTTGAAAATTTAAGGCATTAAATTTATTTTAAGGTTAATTAATTTGGATACCAATACAGTAACATGATCTTCTTTAAAAAAGAAAAGATGCAGCGCACAATTATCATAACAAAAGATACACGCGATGGCATCCTGACTTATTGCAAGATGAATCATCCAAACGAGGGAATTCTTATCTTGCGTGGCAAGTCCAAAAAAGGAGTCATATCTATAGATGGATTGGTAATTCCACCTTTTTCACATCATGGACCAACCTTTGCAGGATTTCCACATTCGTTTTTGCCATTTGATCCAAGCTATGTTGGTACTGTCCATTCCCACCCAACTGGCGCCGCACAACCATCGGTTACTGATCTGCATAATTTCTTTGGGTTTGTTTCTCTGATAGTACAATCACCATATGAGGACGATGACATTTTTGCATATGATAGGGACGGAAACCTACTTCAAATCACAATAAGTTCAGATCAATTATGACAAAAACTTATAAGCTTTTTGCTGGTAGGTATGTTGTTGATTAACTATAAATCATATTTAATTTTCCTTTTCGGTTCCTTGGCTGTCAGCATAGGACTACAAATGATCCTACCGTTTCCATTTGGATTAATGGCTGCCCTAGCTATATTCATTGTATTTCCTTTGATCTTAAGAAACAGGGCAATGAAAAGAATGGGAGGCGGATTTGGAGGAGACACTGGAGGCAGTGGAGGCGGATTCTTTGGACAAGGCCAAGGTGTAAAGTACATTTGCCTTACCTGCAACAACAAGTACAAGGGTGGCGCGTGTCCAAGATGCGGTTCTAAGATGAAAAGAGCAGACTTTTAAAAAGTACCAATATCATGACACTAGAAGAACTGCGCAAAAAAGCATTATTTCAAAATACAATAGACACCTGGATAATGTTGTGTGAAGAAACCAAATCAGACTGGTATTCTCCAGAAGATTACAAAAAATTCATTGCACATCTTACAAAAAGCGGTTTAAAGATGCAAAAATTTCCTCTTTGCATAAAGGAAACTGGAGGCATGTACCAGAGAGGCAAGGACAAGACCCAGTTTGCAGAGTCTCTTGCACAGCAAACAGATCCCAATGCAGCAGCTTACACAATAAAGCTAAATGATGAAATAATAAAAATAATCAGGCAGTTCAATCCTACCGCTTTAGCCTAGGATTAATTATCACATCCATCGCGTGTCCAATAAATACAAACGCCAGGCCTGTCACTGCAATCATAATTCC
>DASSAF010000171.1:0-3981 GCA_035685565.1 Nitrosopumilaceae archaeon
GCTAATTACATAGTTCATATCTTCCGTAGCTGTGACAATCGTAGTTTTGCCTAAAGAAATTGCGGCAATAACAAACCTACTTGGTTGATAGAATTGAGGTTCTATTGGCAAATTGTTGTAGGGAGCGATTGGACCTACGTAAGGATAAGGAAAAGCCATGTATCTCCTAAAAAAAGGGTAGTGACAAACTGTCACTACCCTTTTTTTATTTAAGGATTAGAATAATCATGAAGGAATGCTTGCCATATGATTACGTTTCCAGCTGCACCAACTAACGAAGATGTCGTGAGTACAGTTCCTGCACCAGCACCAACAATAAACCCTTGACTTGTGTTATTCACAAAAGCACCTTGGATTGCTGGGCCATTGATCGTATTAAATCTAGTTGTACCAATTGGTACAAAATAAGGTGGGGGATATAAAACAGATCCACTTGAGATCTGAACACCACCTGTATTTACATCACCTACTGCAACAATCTGAGGATAGGAGAGTCCTGGGACGCTCGTTACCGTTGGATTGCTTGTGAATGCTGTAAATGCACTAGAATCAATATTAACAACGACAGTGTTGTAATCCGTTACCGCAATTACATAACCATAGACTGGAGAGCCAGGAGTTAATGTATTTGGTAAAGAATTAAGCTCAACTGTTCCCCATTGCGATGGAATGCGGAATGCTACCTCTTGACCTACAACAAAATTGTGAGCATCTGTTGTGTCAATTGTAGTAGTCGTCCCCAAAGTAATTGCGCTGATAAAAGTTGTTCCTGGAAAATAGAGGAAAGGATAAAGAACCTTTTTAGCTCTAGGAGTTCCAGTAGCAGCAACGCTGATAACAGTGTAATTGCTTTGGTTTGTGTTCCATGGAATCGTGAATGTTGTTGCACTGATTACAGTCACAGTAAAAGGAATGCCATTGATTTGAGGCATACCAGTTGTTGTCGTTTGAAATAAACCTTCCAAAATAACAACATCACCACTTTTAAGGCCATGCGCTGTGCTAGTTGTAACTAATGCTGCTGCTGCCTTGGTAACATCTGTAACCGTCAAAGTTGGCCCAAATTGAAGCAATTGTCCCGCTGCAAATGTACTAATACCGTTTGCAATAACAGTATCGTAAATCAAAGTAGGCGTTGCATTATAACCTTGTTGAACAGCAAAACCTTGACCCATATACGCATCCCATTCAGCAGAAACAACGTTTTGAGACGTCGCTGCTGTGTTGGCTGTTGTATAGTTCAATAGTCTTACTCTATCTGGTTGGAAGGGGAGATTAACTACCTGAGCTGCCCCGGTAGATACAAACCTTCCTCGTGCTAATCTAGAATATTCAGCCATCTTATACCCCCAAGTTGCTTAAGCGTGTGCTTACAAGGTTTCTGATCGCTGTATCCTGCGTGATTGCTTGAGCTTGAGCGAATTTAACCGCCAAAGTAGCGTTCTGCGCTAGCATTCCAGAGTAATAAGGATCACGATAGATCAGGTTCATGGAATAACCATCCTGATTAATATGCGTGATAGCTTGTTTACCAAGGACTGTGTTGTAATAAACGTCATTAAGATTACCCAAATTATCAATAGCTGCATTTCGAGCTACTGGCGCCTCTGAGCTAGTAAGAATACGAATGTTATAAACATTTCCATACTCACTAGGTAGAGCTGAGGCATTCGTTGGGTAATTCCATTGATTGAGGAATCCAGAGCCAACCAAAGCATCAAAATCGCTTTGAAGTTCGGTTGATGAAAGCATAAAGTAGGACGATCGTACAGGACCTGTGCCGAACCGATCCATGCCTTCTATACCTGACATAAACTTGTAGGCATTATTAGTATCTAAAGTAGTAGCTACAATGCTAAAATCAGAGATACCCAAATTTGTAGGGTTGAATCCATTGGATCCTCCACCTGCATTGATTTGGCTCGCCGCCGATACAACATAATCCCGAAGTATTAAGTCTTCAGCCTGCCTCATCGCTACTGCAAGTCTTTCAGATACCCAAGCTAAAACACCCTCTTGGTCTTGCAAAATAGCTTGTTCATTTATAATGCAACCTGTACCGAAGAATGCCATTTGAGAATCAATAATATCTCTTTGTGGAATCTGTGCTGGTGGATCAATACCAGAATTACCCAACTGAATCGTGGGCGGTGTAAGCGCTCTTGGGCGCATAAATCTGCAAGTAGTTCCGCCATGTGCAGGCATACTTACTTTATCGCAGACTGTGATGTAATTCATTGTTGGGGTGGGCACATAGAGCATTGCAGGCGCTAAAGACTGCAAGATTAACGGGCCCAAATTCCCCGGATTCGTAATAGACATATCAGCCTATAAAATATAGGTTTGAGTCGGTTACAAATTGTAACTAACTGACATGACATGACGATCGGTAGACGAGCCTTATACGTCCTTTTTCGATCATATCTTGAGTTGTCTGTAACGCTTGCACAGCGGTGCCTATAACTCTTGCGCAGAGAAAATTCAGTATATAAAAATTTAATTATTCATGCAATCTTTTCAAAGATCACATTTTCATGAAAGCGAAAATGAAAAGTATAATTATCACATTCTATTTTGCCTACATCACCTTTATATAAACGTTTGTCAAGATCGGAGTATTCATGAAAACAAATGAAATTTGGAATATCCACTAATGTATCCTTATTTTCTCGCGTAATTGTTAAATACACATGCTTACGAAAGAATATCGATTCATCAGGTGATTCTTGGTTCATATTCATCTTTTCCAACATAAATATATTTACAATCTAAGCTTTTGCTTTAATTCCTGCATCTTTTCATATGCCTGTTTTTGGCCATTTGGAGAGTAATCACTTACTTGATTATAAGGGGCTGCACCTACTCCAGAAGGTTGATAATAAGGAGAACGTTTATTAGCATCGATTTTTTCTTGAATAGTGGATTGCTTTGCTTCTGGCTGATCTAAACCTAAAGCTTTGATATTATTATAAACTAACTGTTGTCTTTCGAATCCTTCCGGCATTCTTAGGATATTTTCAGCGAGTTTTGGTACTTTTTGTGCAAATTTCTCTGCATGTTTCAAAACATCATAAAAATCAGGATTGTTTTCCAGCCACATTTCTTGCTTTAATTCTTGCTTAGCCGCATGTTTTGCCATATCCATCGCTTTGTTGATTTCGCTTTGTTGATTTTGGCCAAACTGATTTAGTTTTCTATTTAGTTTCTTATGGTCAACATAAGGTTCTGAATCATCTTCATCGTCAGGTAAAGATTGTTTTTGCCTTTGTTGAAGCTCCTGAACTAATCGTTCTTTTTCTGATCTTTCCGCTTCTAACGCTCGTTGGTATTTCTGCTCAAGTGCACGAAAATTCAGTTCTTTATCATTATTTTTTGATTCTTGTACTTGATTTTCTTGTGTTGGAGCTGTCATAGTGATTTATCCTTTGCCCTTTACGCAGGACTGCGGTTAGGATTTTCACTATATTAAACTAAATTTTAACTTTATAGGCAATGATGAAAGAATATTTTGATAAATTACAAGAAAAAGAAAAATATGAATTCTTCAAACAAATCACAGAGGCCATTAATCAGATGAATTTAAACTAATAAAAGATTTTATGGATTCATTTCAGAAAAAGATTAAAAAAGCATTTGATATATGAAAATAAACACGCTTGAAACTCATGATCGTCTACTTGAATTCAATAAGAATGCAGACATTATTTATCAAGGTTGCATGGATTGCCTACGAAATGTCCCTGAAAGCATTACCTTTCCATTCTACATCTATGCTCATTCAAGACAAATTGACTATCAAGAACAAATATCTATCATCAATGATCCCAGCATTATCACTCCCAAAAGGAAAGCTCCAACAGAACGCCTTATTTGGACTCCTAGAATATCCAAGCCGAAGGCAAGTTCTAACTCTTATCTATTCTTAGTGCTGCAAAGACCAGACATAATTAAGACGATATGGTTGCTTCCTAAGCGTGAACT
>DASSAF010000172.1:0-1547 GCA_035685565.1 Nitrosopumilaceae archaeon
CCATTCCACGCATTACCCTTTCCCTATCTCTGAAAAGTCCATTCAAGCGTTCTATTTTCTGATTTAATCCATTTTTATCTATTTAACTAATCGCAAAGTATACGTTTATGACAATTTGGCTTTTGCAAAGTAAACATGAAATGGTTGACTGTATATCACCACTGTATCATACGTATTGGTGTCAACTCGTTTTAATTCATAGTTTTGATCACCAATGTTACCTTTTAGTTTGCCCAAATCAATTCCTGTAGTAGCATCACCGTTAATTGTCATGTAAACATGCAGATCAGGTCCATTTGTTACTTCAAAATTTTCAAACCTAAGAAATGAAATATTCCCAACAGAAATTATTTCGGCTTTGCCTTTTGCCTCATGTCCTAGTCCTACAAATTCACCTTGTTTTGAAAATACTACACTATGCGATGTGGGAGATATCTTTGAAATCATGTCTTGCATGCTCTCAGAAACTGTAGTTGTGAACTTTTTTGCATTATCCATTATGAGTGCAATTGTTTGTTGTGGCATTTTCTGTACAAGTGCATCTCTTTGTGAATTAGTCATGTTTACAAATTTATCATATGTTAAACCAGTCTGTATTTGATCTAATGCCTGTTGTAGAGGGTCACCCAGTTTTTGTCGAATGATTTGAGGCCCAAAATAGTATATACCAATTGCAGCTACAACAAGAATGCCTGCAATTCCAATCCCTCTTAACACGATTGAATTTAGTAAATGAAACTATTAAGGGTTAAAGAAAGCTGAAATATCCATCTCAGATAATTATTGTAATGCTACCTAGACTTGATTCCATAAAACCAGCTAGACTAAAAATTGGTCTAACCCAACAAAAACTAGCATCTCTTACGGGAGTCAGCACTTCAATGATTAATCAAATAGAATCAGGAAGGTGTCAGCCAAGCTATTCTACTGCAAGAAAAATATTCGAGGTATTATGGTCACTTGAAAGTCAATCCTCAATGAAAGCAGGAGATATTTGTAGCAAAGACATTGCAAAGCTAAAAACTACAGACACACTACATGATGCAATAAAGAAGATGCAGGATTTTTCAATTAGCCAAATACCAGTCTTTGATGGAACAGAGGTAGTAGGTCTGATAACAGAGGATGGTCTTGTCAAACATTTGTTAGATAGTGATGAAAGCCAGCGCAAAAAGATCAGACTTTCCGAAGTCATGGAACCAAGACCCCCCATAGTTGATTATGCAATTCCTGTGAAAACTCTAGTTACTCTTATCAGATTTTCAAAATGCATCTTGGTATCAAAGCAAAGCAAGATAATTGGTATAATCACTGCGTCTGACACTCTAAAATTGATGGAATGATTATTTTAATAAAACAAAAATTATTTGCAGTTACTTTGGATGAGAGCAAAGTTCTGCTAAAACGCCATGCAGAGACTTTGGATGTATAAAAATAACCTTAGTGCCTTTTGAACCAGGCCTTATTTCTCCAAGAAATCTTACACCGCATCCTTTCATTCTTGTTACTTCGCCTTCAATGCCGTCTGTTTCAAATGCAATATGATG
>DASSAF010000173.1:0-3625 GCA_035685565.1 Nitrosopumilaceae archaeon
GGTATGATTATTGCAGGATATATCTTCCTAATGGCGTATACTGCAATTAAAGAATCTACATTGGTTCTTGTTGACGCTGTTAATGATCCACAAATTACAAACAACATAAAAAAAATAATTTATGAAAAATTTGTAATAAAAACAGGCGATGTCTATTTGAGACCAGTTGGTACTGAATTTAATGCTGAGATACACATACTTTTACCAAATGAAACTAGACTTGATGAAACAAGTAAGATAGTCAAAGCAATATCGGATACAATAAAAAATGAATTAGATCTAGTACGTGTAGTTATAGTGCCAGAACCTGAATCTTCAAACTAAGTTCTAGGCGGAATTGCAAATCTATTTTGAGGGTTTTTGTGATAGTCTACAGGAATACTCGCGTCTTTCTGTCTACCTGTTAATATTCCGATTACAGTATCGTCTTTTTTGATAATTTCTTCACTAATTAATTTTTTAACACCTGCTGGAACTGCACCTGATGCCATTTCACAATCGAACCCATTCAAACCAACTAGTGCCATTCCATCCAGCATTTCTTGATCAGAGACTTGGGTTACAACACCATTAGTATATTCAAGCGCTCGCAAACCTTTGAGAATGTTAGCTGGTTTTGCAATTTGAATTGCAGTAGCTTTAGTTTTCGGTCTGATTCCATTTTTATCTAGGTATGCATAATATTTTTTAATTATTTCAACATCCGGTTTTCCTTTATTCCAACGTAGATTCGTACCCTCAAATTTTCCGTTGTAAAGTGTGTGTAATGTATTTGCACCTTCTGAATTAACTACTGCGATTCGTGGAATTTTTTTTATCCATCCCCACTCATAGAGTTCCATGAGACTTTTGCCACAGCTTGATGTATTTCCTAATGCACCTCCAGGATATACAATCCAGTCAGGAGGATTCCAATCTAATTGCTCTAGCGCTCTAAATACAATGGTTTTTTGCCCTTCTATTCTAAATGGATTTACAGAATTTACGGTATATCCTCCAACCTCACTTGCTTTTTTTAATGAAGCAGAAAGTGCATCATCAAAATTTCCTTTTATTTCTATCACTTGAGCTCCAAATTGAAAAGCTTGGCTTAGCTTTCCTGGAGCTACTTCTCCTGCTGGAATGTATACATCACATTCAATATTCTCATTTGCTGCATACATTGCAGCTGATGCGGAAGTATTACCAGTAGATGCACAGATGATTTTGTGTATATTAACAAGTTTAGCATGAGTTACGGCAGTAGACATTCCATTATCTTTGAATGAACCGCTTGGATTGTATCCCTCAGGTTGAAGTAATAGATTTTTGAGTCCAACATAATCCGAAACTTTTGACATATGATATGGTTTTGATAATCGTCCTTCAGCACCATCCAAGGAAACAAGGCATTTGGAATACTCTTCAAAATCTTCAGTGTCTATTTGACAAAAGTTTAACAATTCTCTGAATCTCCAAACTCCACTCTCATTAAAAATATCATTAACGTGGTTTCTTCTTTTATAAAATACCTCTTTAAGTGACGTATGTGGTGTATCTTTGTATTTTATATCTAACAAGTGACCGCGATCACACTCTATTCTGATATCAGAAATAGGATATTCTAAACCACATGTAGGTTCGATGCATTTTTGCAAAGCTCCATATTGCAATATGAGAACTGTAGATGGTAGTTATTTAAATCTAGATCAATTGTTTTTGTATCTTTTATGGTCATCTAACTAAATAAATCATAATACGCTGAATTATTTTATTATACAGATCTTAGAATATTTGAAAAAGAAAAAAATTATTTTTTAGGTCCAGATCTTGTATGAAAATTAAGACAGCATTTGCATTCTTTTATGATGCATTCATTTTCAGAAACATGACCGCAAATGCCACATTCACAATGTGTTTGCACAATCAATTATGGTTTTTAGATGATATAAACCATACGGGGGACATTTTTCTGATTTATAACTCAACAAATTGTTACTTTTTTGATTTTTTGGTAGTTTTAGACGCAGGTTTTGTTGCTTTTTTTGCAGATTTTGCCGTATCTTCAGCATGTTTTGCTTTTGCCTCATCGGTCTCTTTTGCTTTTTCATCCACTGCCTTCATTATAGATTGTATCATACCGTCTAAATCACTGTCAGATACAGGTGGTTCTACTGCAGTTGCAATCTGATTTATTGTATTTGATATTGCAGAACTTACTTCTTCAAAGCTCTCTGGGTCTTCATACGCTGCATTGTATAATGCCTTTAAACGCCTTACATCCATTAATAATTGATCAGTCATGGTTAAACGGAATTTTTTTCCGTTAACTGTTATTTCTTGAATTATCATGTCAGCACTCTTCAATCCTACTTTCATAAAGGTTTCTGTAAACAAACAACTAATAACAGAACAAGCATGATTTAATAAAATTGAATCAAAGAATTGCAGAAAAGGCACAGAAGTATTTTACAACAGGAATCAGTCTAGTCACATCCTCTGGCCCACATGGACAAAATGTCATGGCTGCAGAATGGACAATGCAGATTTCATACAAGCCAATGCTTATCGCAGTCTTTATACATGAAGATTCTGCAACTTTTGAAAACATCAAAAAAACAAAGGAATTTGGAATAAATGTATCATCTGAGGAGCAAACGATGGCAGTAAACATTGCAGGCGGATATTCTAGAAGAGAAATTGACAAATTAAAAATCAAAGGCATTTTTGAATTTTTATCTTCAAGAAAAATAAAATCTCCAATGATTGCTGGTTGTATAGTAAATGTTGAATGTAAATTACTTACAATGAAAAAATTAGGGGATCATACAATGGTTGTAGGTAAAGCTGTTACAATTTCATATGATGAGACAAAAAAACCACTGGTATATCATTCTGGGAGATATTTTCGAATCGGTTCAACAATAGTGCCTTTTAGGAAAGTGGTAAATGTTGATATTGAGACTTTTAATTGGTTTTCCATACAGGCAAAAAATAAATTTGTGTTAAAATGTGTTGGTCTAATAATCAAATCAAATAATAAAATTCTTGTTTTAAAACAAACTAAAAACACACCATACTTAACAATTCCATTTGTTGCACCTAAAAGAGGAACAAAGTATTCAACAATACTTGATTTTTATCTAAGAAAACTAGGTTTGAATACAACAATAAGTGATATTCCAATAATAAAAAGACTAACTTTAAAAAATAAAAAGAAAATTCAAAGAATCAATTTTATTTTGTTTGAAGGCAGATTAAAATCAAATATCAAAAATCACACTTGGAAGTCCTCAAAATTAAATCCGTTATTGCGTGTATTATCCAATTAGATTACAATGTAGTCTAGCGCCACTGCATCACTGAGCAAAGGGGAATGCCGTGTATTTAATATGTAGCCGTTTTTGACATCTGTCGTTTGTATCCATCTGTTTGTTGAACTATAATGTCTTTTCTCTTTCATCTCTTTTTCAATTGCATTTAGATCAAATTCACCTTCTTCGACCTGCTGAGTCTGAATGTGCTTTATAGTAAGTAGGATTTTTTTTACTTTGACTCTAACACCGAATCTCCATACATGATCTGGTGTGTCATCTTCTACCTCTAGTAGTTTAATCTTAATTTCCTTATTACCAAATGCGTCATG
>DASSAF010000174.1:0-3593 GCA_035685565.1 Nitrosopumilaceae archaeon
TGACCTCTATTAAAAGTAATGACTGTTCTAGTTTTTCGTTCCCAGTCCACGAACGTAGACACACTGGTCATGTGAGATGGCCATCTCATGTGGATTTATCTTCCTATCTGTTATTTGTGCCTCTGAGTTTTTTATTATACAAAATGGGGTAGTATCAGAGCCCTCTCCCATCTTGAGATTTGCTATTGATGCAAGGTTATCAGCTACTGCCTGAAATGTAACTTTTAGAGGATTCCCAAAAAGATCTTTTTGTCCCCGTATGTCAGATAGTGGTTCTATTCCTGCACATGCAATAGCAATGCCAACTGTGCCAACTCTTGCAGGCATTAATCGACTGTCTATAATTATGACTCCAACATGTATCCAATACTTTAAGAAAATTTTTCTTCTTAGTTGTTCTGCAACACGATACGCATCTACGGGATACAAAACTATCTTTCCTTTCGGTGCATTTGATTTGTCAATTCCTGCGTTTGGGGCCATGATGTTATCGGATGATGTAATTACAAATCCAGGTACTCCGCCAAAAATGGTGTCAGACTCTCGCAGTATGATTTCCGTAATCTTGGGATTGATTTGAAATTTTTTACCAAGTGAATGGGATTCTTCAGATGGAACAACACTTTCATAATCAATAACCCTGCCTTGGGAATTTGCAACAAACTTGCTTGAAATTATGATTACGTCTCCATTTTCTACGGTTATCTTGGTTCTTTGTAATGAACCAATCAAGGATTCAAAGAGATCAAATTCTTCTGTTTTTACCTCTGATTTTATGGGATAAACGGATAGAGACATGATATATTTATTCACCTTTACTTTTTAGCATTCTGCATGCCTATGTATATTTTCTTGTCTTTTTCACAACAAAGACTATGCCGCCAACAACTCCAACTGTAGCAATAATTATTGCGATTGCTACATTATTCCAAGATGAACTATATTCAGGTATAGACTGTGAGATGATCTGTTGCGATGTATAAGATGAACCATTTTGTTCAGTACTATTTACAAGAGGATTGGTTTGTACAGTTGTTGATTCAGATGACGCCGTATTGTTTTTAATCATCAAAGAATTTGGTTTCTCAATATTGTTCTGAGAAATATTCATTTGTTGAAGAACATCTGATGTGTGGTCTGGACCAGAACCACCCATTTGATGTGGAAGCTTTCCTATTACAGCTAATGCTTGTCTTATCTGCTCATCATTCCACCCAAGCGCCCTTAGTTTGTTTTCAAATTCTGTGCCGGTAATCACTCCATTCTGATATTCCTTTATTACAATATTGCCATTTTCGGCAACCGGTGGTGGAATTGATGGAGAACCAGGAGTAACAATAAACTGGACAGTTTTTGCAGTATAGCTTTGTTCTAAATTAGTTTCAAGTGACCAATCAAACTTGATTTGATATGTACCTGTTGGCTCGTCTTTTGTATTACATAATGTAGAGTATCTTTGTACTGTCTTGCCATTTAGAACAACATCACAGACAGAATTTTCATAACCATTAAGAAATATAGGATTTGGATTATTTGTACTAAATAATGAAAATGTTATAGTTCTATTTCCAAGGTTTTGTTTCAATGCGTCGTCATGTGTATAAATTGGAAAACAGTCTTCTCCCCCACAATGGCTTTGTACTGTTACTCCAAATGGCTTTGAAAAAGGCAAATAGATGTAAAGATCAGGATACGGATATGCTTCCTTTGAGATATCAGGAAGATGTGATACTGTAATGGTAATCATTGTGTCAGGTGGACCTGATGAGGGAGTTATTGTAATTTCTGGACTACTAAGTGTGCTGAGATCTGTTGTGGCCCATGCAGAACAATAAAGTGGAATTACTATTAGTACAGATAAGCCAAGTAAAATTGATCTTCTCAAACACACAAAGGTCAAATCCATAATTAATAAAATTTAGGACTAAATCATCAGTGGTATCTTTTTGTAATACTAAATTAGTTTATTATTGTGGGATTATTTGCCAAAAAAGAAGAATTTTGTACTATTTGTAGCAAAGGTATTTTTCATAAACATAAGCCAAAGCGTGATTGGAATGTTGAGGGTCCATTATGTGCAGATTGTTATGTTGATGTAATGAAAAAACACTATGAAAAAAATAATGAAAACGAATGTGTTGTGTGTCGAAAGGAACCAGGATCGTTTAGCTTGTGGAAGTCAAAAAAGGAATGGGATGTAAAAGGCTGGCTTTGCAAGACTTGTTTTGATGAAAAGGAAAAATTAGACAACGAATCAAAAAAATTCTGTAGTATATGTGGTACCAAACTTGGTTTTATCAGTTATAGCCCGAAAAAAGAATGGAGCATCAAAGGTTATATCTGCAAAATTTGCTGGAATTCAAAAAATTAAGATTATGGTATGATGGTTATTTTTTATCGAAATAGTCTAGATTGACGAATTCACTTTCAATTTGTTTTTTCTGACCTTTCTTATGTAGATGACAGCAAAAGCTATTGCAGGTAAAAGTACGAAATAAAGCAGATATTGTATCAAATTGTCAAACATCAAATCCTGTGTTGATACTTTAGGAACTATCCTATAGATTACACCGTCTGATAATGAAACTATATACAAGAAACCATCTGGCCCTGCTACAACATCACTCATACACCCAAATCCGGTTCCAAACATTATTTCATCCATGGAATCTCCTATATCTACAACTTTGTCAGCTAGTTGAGGTGATTTGAAAATAAAGCCGTCTCTGCTATCATTTAATTCGAACCTGTATAGATTTCCATTGTTACAATCTCCAACAAATACGCTGTTTTTGTATTTCTCAAACTGGGGGGAATTGACAAACGCTATTCCTGTTGGCGCAACTGTTTTCATCCAAGTAAACTGCGGATCATGATAATTATATCCAGGATAATTTGGAAGTCGTGCTAATTGAGTTTTATTTGCAGGACCCATGATGACATCCCATCCACTGTTAAAATTTGGTGGCACTATGTTAACTTCATCGCCAAAATCAGGACCATTTTCGGTATCCCAAAGTTTTCCAGCAATGGGATCAACGGTTAGACCAAAGCTGTTTCTAATACCCATGGCATAATATGGTCCAGGTGGAACAACGCGATACATAACACCTGTATCATTTGGTTTGCCCACTAGGTGATTCTGTAGCTTCCCATATTGTCCGGCATCTCCAAGAACAATGTATACCGCGCCGTTCAGATCAGTTGTCATGGCTCCACCGTTATGGTAAGTTTGTGTCTCGGGAAAATCCTTTATGAGAGTTTTATGTATCAATGCACTTCCGTTCCAATCATAACTATAGATCCTCTTACCTATCGCCGGTCCTCCATTGAATGAAGATTGTGTAAAGTAAAGGTACACCTTGGTTCCAACATGAGTGATTCCAAGCATTCCTTGTTCTCCTATGCTTGTGACGTTTTCATGAAGTATTGGCTTTTGCTGCTGTACGCCATCTCGTATAAGAGTAACATTACCTGATGATTTTTCCAACACTAGAATGTCATTTTTGTCCACAAAATCCATTGTAGTTGGACTGCAACAAATACCTGAAACATATTTTTGAACTGTGAAATCATCATTATCTTTTATACTT
>DASSAF010000175.1:0-3537 GCA_035685565.1 Nitrosopumilaceae archaeon
CATCTGTCCTACAAATTAAAATATGATAGTACCAAAGATATTGGAAAGATTTTACTTAGAAAAATTCTTCGAAAATATGTAAGTGATGGTATGATGTCTAAATCAAAACAAGGTTTCTCAGTTGATACCACTAATCTCTTGAACTCTCATGGGCGTGAACTATGTGATTATTATTTATCTGATGCAAGAATCGTAAAAGAAGGCTGGATAAATAAAGAATGGATAAAAAAATATCTTAAAAAACTTGGTAAGGAACCAGATGTGAGATATGTGAACAAATTTCTCGGATTGCTAGCGTTTGAAATTTGGTTTAGGTTATTTATTACTAAAGAAATCAAACCAAATGATACACTAGGTTAATTATATGAATATCAAATCTAGAAATTATGATTTTTGAAGAGTAGAATTAAGTATTGTAATGAATTTCTTTGCTATTTTATCCCAACTAAAGTTCTCTTTAACAAAATCATGACCAGATGTACCCATTTGTTTTGCTTTTTTATTATCATTAATTAAAATGGACAATTTCTCTATCCACCCTTTATGATCTCCTTTTTCAACTAGAAATCCTGTATTGTTATTGTCCATTAATTCTGGTATTCCTCCTACATTTGTTGCAACTACTGGTTTTTCCATTAATGCAGCTTCTTGTAGCGTAAGGGGAGACATGTCAATCCCACTTGCCAATGCGTAAACATCTATTGCTGCAAGGTATTCCCTTACCTTATCTGGATATTCTAAAGACCCAAGCCACTTGAAATTATCATATTTTTTGAGTGTTTCAAGAACGTTATCTCTGTAAGGACCATCTCCTACCCAATAAAATGTCACATTGGGCATTGCTTCTAATACTTTAGTTAATGTTAACATCTCCCTAGTTTTTCCCCAGATCCAAGCACCTTGTAATAATCCAACACACGGATGTTTTAGCTCCATTCCACTAACAGGATACCAACGAGAAGCATCTATACCTCCATGTAACACATGAGTGGGCTTGTTTGGATAATGTTCCCTTACAACAGTTTCAAGATATTTGCAAATGGGAATGATTTCTGTAGATCCACTAAAACATTTTTCAGCTATTTTCTGCCATTGCCATAGGGCTAAACGTCTATGTGGAGATTTGTATAATGTTTCTTTGGCCCATTTTATTTCTGTCCAATATTCACCCCTAAGAAGCATAAACAATGGAATTTTTTTCTTGATTACAGCTAAACTAAAGTGCCTTTGCCTATCAACGAAAACTGCATCAGGCTTGAATTTTTTTATCAAATTATCAAATTTTGCAGTGGATTGAAACCAATGTGAAATATTTCTGCTTGGAAATCCATCATAAACATCTACGTCATGTACCAGCTTGTAATCAATACCTAATCTTTCTAATGCATCACCAAATTCCTTAAGATGGAAAAACTTTGTTTTAGCTCCTGCAATCAGTAATCTCAATTTTAATTACACCACAAGAACATTTACTAATATTAAGACATGCCGCGTAAAATCATTAGACAACAATCTATTCATTAACATTATTTACAAATTTTTCAATTTATTACATTACTTTTTATTTACCTAGATAAAATTGAAAACTGATCTTGAAAATCAATCTGGTAAATTATATCGTATGTCCCAAATGCTACAAAAGTTTTACACTAAAATCTGAAAAGTATGAAGAAAATGAGATTGTTAGCGGTTTGTTAATGTGTAATAACGGGCATAAATTTAGAATCATTAGAGGCATTCCAAGACTAGTTATTGATGAAACAACAGGTTTTGTTAAAACCGAGGCTGCATTTTCTTCTAAATGGAAAAAATACAACAAATTTTACCACCAAAAAAACTGGTTTCTTCACCAACAAAATTGGTTTTTAGATAGATTTGGCTGGAAAAACCTTGCCAATTTTAACAAATTTCTAAAAACCAGAAGCAAAATCTTGGATGCAGGCACAGGAATAGGAAACAGTGCAAAACTGTTTTCCTCAAATCCAAAATCTCAGGTTTTTGCAATAGATGCAAGTGAAAGCATAGACTTTGCATACAAAAAATATGGTACAACACCAAACATTCATTTTCTTCAAGCAGATATACGAAGACTTCCATTTAGAAAAAGATTTTTTAATTTTATTTGTTCCGATCAAGTTTTACATCACACAAAAAACACAGAAACATCATTTAAGAATCTTACAAAATATTTGGAAAAAAATGGCATGATATCCATATACGTGTATAATAAAAAAGCTCCAATGCGAGAATTTGCTGATGATTTTATTCGTGAACATACAACTACAATGTCAGAAAAGAAATGTGTTGAATTTTCAAAAGACATGACTTACTTGGGTAATGTCCTGTCTCAATTAAAAAAGAAAATAAAAATTCCACGAGACATTCCGGTTTTGGAAATTAAAGCCGGAACTTATGATGTACAGAGATTCATTTATTGGTATTTTCTAAAATGCTTTTGGGCAGAAGATGGAAATTTTGAACGAAGTGTAGGAGTAAACTTTGATTGGTATTTTCCAAAATTTGCTTTTAGACATACTCCTGTTGAAGTTAGAAAGTGGTATGCAGATACAAAAACCAAGATAGTTCATTTTAAGGAAATTGAAAGCGGAATTAGTGTTACAGGAAAGAAATTATAACTATTTAATCTTGATTCTTCTTGATTTCAATTACCGTTTGTAAATTAACATTTTTTCCTTGTTGCCCGCTCTCTTGTGATCTAATGACAAACTCGTCTTCTGAAAGTCCATTTCTCAGAAGATTTTCTCTTGTTTGTTGGATTGAGAGATCATTAAAATAACAACCATCATGACCATCCCACGTCATTTTATGTTCTTTCATTTCTGGGAAATATCCCCTGTATGAGTTGATGTAGGTGTATTTTTTTGAAATCTTCACCATTTTTGATATAAATGCATCAATATCATATACATGATCTACCACTGCATGTGAATAAACTAAATCATATCTTTTTGTAATATCCATTTTTATAAAATCACCACAAATGAATTCAAATTTAGAATTTTTCTTGCAATATTCTATCGCATTCTCTGATATGTCTATTCCAGCATACTGTATTCCTTCAAAAATTTCTTTCATCTGGATAGGATATATTCCCGTTCCGCATCCTATTTCTAATACTGTTTTCACATCTTTCTTTTCTTTAATATATCTAACAAAATCCTCATGAAGCAAGGGATTTGCATTATGTATTTCATTGTACCACTGATTATCTTTAGTCCAAACCTTTCCATAAGTAGATTTTCCAATTTTTTTCTCCACCTTTATTCTAATTCGATCAAACAAGGATTTCTTTTGATCAGATTTACTCATCTATGTGTAAAATAATATCTGAATATATCTAGGTAATGGTCATTTAACGAACCAGTGAATTAAATAAATTGTAATCTATCTTGAATATTTTGACATGATACTTGAATCCATCTTTTGATGAATCATATACTTCAACTAGATAAGGATATTTTTCTTGATGATAATATACATCATTTAGAAATGAAGGCCTATTCTTTTGGCCATCTA
>DASSAF010000176.1:0-7585 GCA_035685565.1 Nitrosopumilaceae archaeon
ACCAACTATTGGCTTGGAATCATATGGTTTGATAGTAGTATATTGTTCGATTAACCTTGAGAGATCCATTAACATATCTAATCTGAAACTGTTTGGAGATTTGTAAAGATAGGATAATGCAATTGCAGTTTCTGCTAATGCAGGAATTCCAGTCCTTTCACCAATCCCGTCTATTGTAGTGTGAATTTGATCTGCTCCAGCATCACAACCAGCAAATGCATTTGCTAATGCTAGACCAATATCATTATGGCAGTGTACATCAAGCGGTGTTTTTATTTGGTCACGGACTGTTTTTACTAGATTATACATTCCATTTGGGCGCATTATTCCTACTGTATCTGGAATGCTTATTCTATCAACGCCAACTTCTTCAATTGCCTTACACATCTTTATCAAAAATTCTGGTTCTGCTCTGCTAGCATCTTCCATTGTAAATCTCATCTTAAGTCCATGTGATTTTGCATATTCTACAGTCTCAACTGCCCTGCGTAATGCCTCTTCTCTAGTTATTCTTAATTTATCTTTTAGATGTATATCTGACATTCCAAGATATGTGGCCATCCAAGTTGCATCACAATCAAGTGCAATATCAACATCTTCTTTTAATGCACGTACATGAGCTACAATATCTGCTCTTAATCCTTGTTTGATTATTGTTTTTGTTGCTTCCTTATGATCACTTGATACAACTGGAGAAATTTCAATTTGATCAACACCAAAATAATCAAGCATCCATGCAATTTGGATTCGTTGTTTGTTTGAAAATGTAACTCCTGGGTGTTGTTCTCCTTCTCTTAGAGTGCTATCTAGGACATGAATTTTCTTTGGTTTTACTCCAATTTCATTATATTTGTATGCGTAGTAATTCGGATCATCCATTGCTGATCTAGTACAAAAAACTGCTGAATATAAACATATTCGTACAGAAATCGGCTGTTTTTGGAATATCTACGCCGCTTTTCGGCATTATGGATAAAAAAGATCCGAACTTCGTTTTTTAGGTTACAGTACGTAAAATGATGACTGTATTGGTATCAAACACACCAGGAACTTTGCGTAAAGAATCTATGCATACATTGATGTCTGTAATGGTAGGTGCTCTGATTATAACTGCAATATCATACTGTCCAGTAATTTCATAAACAGTGTGAACGCCGTGTAGCTTTGTCAATTTTGCTGAAACTTTGGCTGTATCAGTTGCAGAATCTACCGAAATCAAAATAATTGCACTCGTTGCATTTGCATCTCCTGTTTCCACTGTGAATTTTTTTATGATTCCACCATCAGTAAGATTTTTTACTCTTCTTCTTACTGCAGATTCAGAAAGACCTAGCTTTTGTCCTATCACTACAAAAGATTCTCTAGAATCTTTTTTTAATATCTCAATGATTGAATCATCTGTTTTGTCTTTAGACATTTCTTCTTTTTTCCTCTTTTCCTAGTATAACATCTAATGTTTCTAAAGCTTTGGTTATGTCTGATTCAGAAATGACAAGCGGTGGCAGCAATCGCAATATGTTCTTTCCAGAATACAAAAGTAAAAGGTTGTTTGCTATTCCATCAAACAAAATATCTTTTACTTCAAATTTCATTTCTACTCCAATCATCAAACCTTTGCCTCTAATCTCTCGAATTATTTTGTGTTTTTCCTTTAGTCTTTCTAATCCTTCTCGGAATAGTTTTCCCATTTTTGCTGCATTTTCAACTAAACCATCTTGTGTCAAAGCTTCAATTGAAGCAATACCTGCTGCACATGAAAGAGGATTTCCTCCAAAAGTAGATGATTGTTCGCCTTTACTTATACATGCAAGAATATCTTCTCGTACTAGTGTAGCTCCCATAGGAACTCCTCCTGCAATTCCCTTTGCTAGGCACATGATATCTGGGGTCGTGTCCCAGTGTTGACCTGCCCACATCTTGCCAGTTCTGCCAAGGCCTGCTTGAATTTCATCAAAGATCAAAAGAATGCCCTTTTCATTACATAATTTTCTAACATCCTGTAAGAATCCATCTGGTGCAACATGAATTCCGCTCTCTCCCTGTATTGGCTCTATTATGATAAATGCAGTATCAGAATTTACCGTAGATCTTAAAGCTTCTATATCTCCAAATGGCGAGAATGAAACTTTCTCTACTAATGGTTCAAATGGTTTTCTGTATTTTTGACTAAATGTTATTGAAAGAGATCCAAATGTTTTTCCATGGTATGAGCCATTCATTGCTACCATTCCTGTTTTTCCAGTGAACTTTCTTGCAAATTTCATTGCAGCTTCAACCGCCTCAGTTCCACTGTTGTTTAGGTAGACTTGATTTAGATTCTTTGGAGCTATCTTCGTAAGAGTCTCTAAGAACCGTTCACGTGTTTTATTGTAAAGTGAACTATGTACTGTGATTATTTTATCAAGTTGTTCTTTTATTGCCTTTACAACACGTGGGTTGCAATGACCAACAAGTGCAACACCATATCCTCCCATACAATCAATGTACTCTTTTCCATTTGTATCCCATACATGCGAGCCAAGACCACGTTCTATTGTAACAGGAAATCTTTGATAGATATTTCCCATGAATTGATCTTCTGTCATTTTGTAATCACCGTACAGTTATCGTGTGCAATGGCAGCTGATATGGGGTTTTCTCTTTGACCGTTTGCAATAAGAGCTTGTTTTACTCCCATCTCAAGAGACTCTGTTGCAGCAAGTATCTTTTTTTCCATCCCAAAGCCAATTTTTGGAAGAATTTCCTTTGCTTCAGCCAAAGAAAGTTTCTTTACAAGCTTTTCATCCATCAGTAAACCATCCACATTCGTCAAAAACAATATCTTGTCAGATTGCATCTTACCTGCTACATATGCTGCAGCTCTATCTCCATCGACATTAAGAAAATCGGATTCTTCACTTATTGCAATTGGGGATATGACCGGAACGTAGCCTTGGTCTAGGATTGATTTTATCAGACTTGAATTTACGTCCTTTATCTTTCCAGTATAGCCTCCATCTATTGCCATCTTACGACCCTTTTCGTTAATCACAATCAATTTTTTTTTGCGTTCAGCTTGAATAATTCTTCCATCTATACCTGACAATCCGACTGCATTGATGCCATTTTTTTGCAGCATTCGTACTATCATTTTGTTTATTTTTCCAGACATTACCATGGTGAAGATCTCTACGGTTTCCTTATCAGTAAATCTACTTTTTATTCCGCCAGGAGAAACAATGAATTTTTGTTCTTTTCCTAATGCCTCTGAAATCTTTGTTACTTCTTTTCCTCCACCATGTACCAGAATTACTTTTTCTTTTTCTGAAACTTTTTTTAGATCAGAAATAGTTGACGGATGAAGCCCATCTACTACGCTTCCTCCGATCTTGATTGTAATCATTTTCTCACACAGGTGTTAACGGAGAATATCTGAGACCTTCCATCTCGTCAAAACCCGCCATTACATTCATGTTTTGTATGGCAGAACCAGCTGCACCTTTCATCAAATTATCTGATGCTGACAATACAACCAATCTGTGATTGTCCTCATCTATATCAAATCCTACATCACAGAAGTTAGATCCCACTACAAACTTTGGATCAGGAAACTTGTAGAATCCTTTTTTATCACGAATTAATCTGATAAATTTTTCATTACCATATTGTTCGCGATATAACTTCCAAACGTCCATCTCACTCATCGGATTGATAAGGAAAGTGTGATTCGTACACAATATTCCTCGTACAATATCTACGGCATGCGGACTCATAGAAACATGAATCTTTTTTCCTGCAACCTCCGTTAATTCTTGTTCTATTTCGCCTGTATGTCTGTGCTTTACAGGCTTGTATGGTCTGATTACTCCTGACCTTAAAGCATGATGTGTACCAGCTAAAGAACCTGCGCCTGCACCAGATGAACCAATTTTTGAATCAACAATGATGTGTTCTGTATCAATTAGGTTTTTTTTCACTAGTGGATACAACGCAAGTATTGAAGTTACTGCCATACATCCAGGACAAGAAACAAGTTGTGATTTTTTAATTTGTTCTCTGTGAATTTCTGGAACACCAAAAACTGATTTTGACAATAATTCTGGGTAAGGATGTTGCCAGCCATACCACTTGTCATAATCTGGGGCATTGTGAAGACGGTAATCTGCACTTAGATCAATTATTTTCATTCCACGATCATATAGTGCCTTTACTATCTCAGTTGCCGTTCCATGGGGTACTGCAGTAAAAACAAGATCGCACTTGTCTGATAATTTGTCATAATCTAATTCAGAAAATGTAATATCAGTAAATCCTTTCAAGCTTGGCTGAATCCTTGAAACATATTCTCCTACATATTGTCTTGATGTTACCATGGAGATCTCTACTTTGGGATGACTTACAAGCAGCCTGAGCATTTCCCCTCCTACAAAACCTGATGCGCCGATGACCCCTACTTTCATTGATACACTCCTAGCATAAAGGGGTATAATTTATTTTATAGCTTGCTTGATTGCAAAATCAATCATTTCTTTTGGAATATTCTTTTTTGAAACTTTTGACAGTCCTTTAAACTCTACAGTATTGTTTACTTCATGTACCACTAGTCCTCGCTTTTCATCCTCCATTATGTCCACTCCCAATATTCCTCCACCTACTGCTTTTGATGCTTTCATACAAACGTCCTCCAACTCTTTTGTAATCTCACACAAAATTGGTTCTGCGCCAAGAGCGATATTTGTCTTAAAACCACCAGAAGAAGTTCTGTACATTGCAGAAATGACTTGGTCTCCTACTACAATAACTCGAATATCTCTTGGAGGTCTTTTTATCATTTCTTGAAGGTAGTATATTCTGTCTAGTGGTCCATCGCTTAGTTCTCTTACTTCGATTATAGCATCAGCAGTTTCTCGGTCCTTGAGAGGTATGACGCCCCTGCCCCAGCTTCCTACTATGGGTTTGATAACTAGTGGATATCCTACTTTTTCGAGATTCTCAAGTGCAGCATCAGGTGAGAATGAAAAATATGTTTTTGGAGTAGGCACATTGTGTTTTTTTAACAAAAGTGATGTTATCATCTTGTTGCCACAGTTGTTAGCAACTTCATACTTGTTTATGACTGGCACGTCAAGAAATTCTAAACATGCGGTGAAATGCAGACCTCGGAAATAGCTTACGCATCTTTCTAGTACTACATCACCAAAATCAAAATCATTTTTTTTACTTTCGGTGTTTACTTGAGTTATTTTTGCATCAATCATCTTTGTATCATGACCAAGCTCGATTGCTTTCCCTTCAAGCATTTTTTCCTCTGTCCTGACTCGATCGTACACGATACGAATCTTTGGCATTTATTCTCCCCAATCTTCGCCGACTTTTTCAGCGTGTTTGAGTTGACAAGTGGTACCATTTTTTGAGGCGATCTCGAAATCTGCCCCGCAGTCAGGACATGAAACTATTTCTCCTACACTTGCATCATCTGGAATTTTTAACATTGCATCACACTCTGGACAATTCATATTTTATTTTTTCACCTCTTTTTTAGTAATTTATTAGCTTCTGTTGATTGAAGTCCCCACAACTCGACAAATCCTTTTGCCAAAGTTTGGTCAAATGTGGAACCAGATCCATATGTTGCCAAGTCATGACTATACAAAGAATATTCTGATTTTCTTCCAACCACAATTAGACTTCCTTTAAACATCTTTAGTTTTACAGTTCCGCTAACCCTCTTTTGCGTCGCATTGATAAACATATCTAAATCAGATTTTAATGGGTCTTGCCATAATCCGGAATATGCTAACCATGCCCATTCCGAATCTACCATTGATTTGAATTTGAGTTCATGTTTTGTTAGAACCATCTTTTCTAGATCTGAATGAGCTTCAATGAGGCATGTTGCTGCAGGAGTTTCATATACTTCACGCGATTTTATACCTACAACGCGATCTTCAATGTGATCAACAATACCTATTCCACAAGCACCTGCCTTTTTGTTGATGTATTGTATTAGTTCAATAGGTTTTAGATGCTTGCCGTCAGCTATAACTGGAACTCCTTCTTTGAATACTATCTCTAAATATTGCGGTTTGTCTGGCATGTTCCTTGTCTTTACCCAGATGAACGCATCTTCTGGCGGCTCTTTGTATGCATCTTCCATGTCTCCTCCTTCAATAGCACGACCCCACAAGTTTTGATCTATGCTAAATCTTTTTGCCGTATTGTCTATTTGGATTCCGTGCTTTTTTGCAAATTTTAGTTCAACATCACGTGTAAGATTAAGATCCCTGATTGGGGCAATTATAGGAAGAGTAGTACCTGAACGCATTGTAACATCAAACCTTACCTGATCATTTCCTTTACCTGTACACCCATGTGCAAGTGCTTTGGCATTTTCTTTTTTTGCAATATCAACCACCTTTTGTGCTATTAGCGGTCTAGCTAATGCAGTTGCAAGACAGTATTTTTTCTGGTAAAGTGCATTTGCCTTTATAGAAGGGAAAATGAAATCATTTACAAATTCTGAACGTGCATCTAAGTTGTAGTGTTTTACTACTCCAAGTTTTTTTGCTTTTGCCGTGATCTTTTTTTGATCATCACCTTGACCAACATCAACTGTAACAGTAACTACATCCAAGTTGTGTTTTTCTTGGAGATATTTTACTACAACTGATGTATCTAAACCGCCAGAGAAAGCGAGAACTGCCTTTCCTTTCATTGAGGTTTTCTGTGATCAGATTTTAGCATTTATCTTTTGTGCTTTACAATCTTCTTATTTTATTTTATAATAAAAAACAAAAAATTATTTCTAAAATAACGAGACAAAATAAATTAGTCCAAGCTAAAATTCGAACACTATTTAACCGTATTATTATAACGCTGTTATATGAAATTGATCGCTTGGAATATGACATTTCTAGTGTCTATTATTGGTAATATGAGAAAGGAGAAGATTTCTCATGACTAAACTGCAAGCGCAAAACATTGTAAAACATTTTGATCATAATGGTAACTCGGTTCTTGCCTTAGATGGAATTAATCTAAATGTGGATGAAGGTGATTTCGTATGCATTGTAGGTCCCTCTGGATGTGGCAAATCCACATTTTTGAATATTGTAGCTGGACTTGAAAAGCCTGATTCTGGTGAAATTTTGCTTAATGGAAATCAAGTTACAACTTCAGGTCCTGATAGAACTATGGTCTTTCAAGAAGGTGCGTTATTTCCATGGCTTAAGGTAATTGATAATGTAGAATTTGGATTAAAAATGGCTGGTATCCCAAAAGATAAGCGACGACAAATTTCAGAACGATACTTGGACATGATGCAACTGACCAAGTTTGCAGACTCGTACACTTATCAGCTATCTACAGGAATGAAACAAAGAGTTGCAATTGCAAGAGCTCTTGCTATGGATCCAGAAATTCTTTTAATGGATGAACCATTTGCAGCACTAGATTCTCAAACAAGAGATTTGTTGTTAGTAGAATTGCAATTAATTTGGGAGAGAACAAAAAAGACAATCATTTTTGTCACCCATAATATTTCAGAGTCAGTAATTTTAGGAAATCGTGTTGTTGTATTCAAAAATAGACCATCTAAAATTAAAAA
>DASSAF010000177.1:0-1611 GCA_035685565.1 Nitrosopumilaceae archaeon
CTTGGCCATGCTTTTCAAATGATAAAAGCGAATAAACCGATATTATAGCTGCAGGAATTGCTACGACCCAAGCTTTTGTAAAATGACTGATTTTTGGTTTGAAAAATCTAATGTTTAATATCAAATGAATCAAGACAAACGGATAAAACGCATAGAAGAGAATATCCATAGGGCCAAAATTGGTATCATAACCTAGCGTTTCATAAATGCCATAAACAGCTTCACCAAGAAAATTCATCGTAAGGCCTAATGCTAAAGCAAGATATGCTTTTCCAAAAACCTTTGATCCCCAGTATTTTTTCGCTACAACAAATCCAACGATTGAAGCAATTAAAGGATTGATGACAGAAATAATATCCACTAGCTGCGATGCATCATCTGGATTTGGAAAAGCCGCATACAGGTATATTTGAAATGTTGCTACAACCCCTAAAATTAATAATAGTAGTCTTGTATCAATCGAACTTTGAAGCTTTTCTGGTATTATGTCAGGCTTATCAGAATTTCGTTTCCAATGCAACATGACGAAATCACCTGCATTGTACTACTTGAATTATTGAGCTCTTTTCTATTGACTCTTTTGCGAGCAGGACTTTGACAATGACCTTATTTTTTTCTATATTGATTGTTACATTTTCAAATATTGATTTGTATTTGTTTACTTTCTTTCCATCATGAGTGATAACATGACCGTGAACAGTTAATAATCCATTATCGATTAAAGAATTAACTTTTCTATAACCTGAAGTTTGTGGTATGTGTGCGATTTCTAGAATTTCTGAAATAATTCTTGATTCGTCTAAGACAGTATTTAGGATATTTTTCTTGTCTTCATCTCCAAAGGACTCTAAAATTAATTTAGCTAGTGAAGAATCTTCTATTGCTACCCAATTTGGATCTTGTACTTTTGTTTCTTCCAACGTAACAATATTTTCTAAGAATTGTTTCTCTAATCCTTCTGCACCTTCTCCAAAAAATTCTCTTAAAACTGTATCTAGTTTAGTAAAATCTTCTATTGATTGTGTGAGATTTATGCCGTATTTCTCAAAAAGTCGCTCTTCAACTTTTTGTAATGTCTTTTTGCCTAAACTTTCTTTAATTGTGAGATCTAGTGATTTTGCGATTAATGTGTCTAGTCCTGACATTGTAAGATACTGCTATAATGGGGTTAAAATCAAGGTGTATGTCTCATTATTTTATGACAATGCTTATGTATAGTGTACGATATTTCCAGATCTGGGAATGAGCAATATTATACTTGATGAATGTAAACTTCGTGATTTACCATTCCGTCACAGATTAGATAAATGTACCATAATTATAAAAAATGAGACAGACGAGTCTCTACGTTGGGATGCAGTGTGGCTTGCTGGAGAAATTGCAGAGTTAAATCCTAACACTCCTTTGTATGACGAGGTAGCTGAACTCATGGTATGGGTACTCAAAAATGATAGTAATGGTGTAGTCAAACATGAAGCATGTTATCAGATTGCTGCTAGAAACATGAGAAATAAGATCCCAGATTTGGTTCAAACTGCATTGAATGATAAGAGTGTAATTGCAAAGCATGAAGCAATCGAGTCTTTAGGGTTAATGCGTGCATTTGACTCT
>DASSAF010000178.1:0-6537 GCA_035685565.1 Nitrosopumilaceae archaeon
ATTTATGATACTTCGGTGCACGATATTGATACAGCAATGTGGTTTTTTGATGACACCCCAGAAGTTGTATTTGCAAGATCAGGAAAGATAAGACATGAACATGAGGATTTTGCAACCATAATGCTTGGTTTCAGAGATAACAGAGTAGCAGTTATTGCCTCAAATTGGATAACTCCCACAAGAGTAAGAAAATTTAGCGCAGTATGCGGTGATGCTATAATATCATCAGATTTTATTTCACAAGAGATAAAGATTGAGACTAATCACGGTACAGAAATTCCGAGAAAAGAAGTTGAGGAACCACTTCTTTTAGAAATAAAAAATTTTCTTGCCGCATCTGAAGGAAAAGAAAAGATAATAGTAAAACCGGAACATGCAGTGAATACAACAAAGATTGCAGAAGCGGCACTTTTATCTAGTCAAAAAGGAACTCCAATTTATCTAGATCTTAAATGAACAAAAAAATGATGGAAATGTTGGCGTGTCCTATAGACAAACATTTTCCCCTAGAAATTTTTGAATCAAATTCAAAAGAACAAACAGTATTAGAAGGTGCCATATATTGCTCAAAATGTTCTAGATTTTATCCCATAATAGAAGAGATTCCAATAATGTTGCCTGATGAGTTGAGAAACAAGGATCAAGATATTGAATTTCTAAAAAGAAATCAATCAAAGTTGCCTGAAAAAATAATTAAACAGGCATCACCATGGCACTTGTGATAACCTTGGTAACAAACTTTGTCTCAGAAAAAGCAAAGATAGGGAAGAATGTCAGAATATGGCATTTTGCATATGTTGGTGATAATACAGAAATTGGCGATAATGTGAAAATTGGCTCTCTTGCACATGTAGATTATAATGTGAAGATAGGAGAAAATACAATGATTGAAGGTATGGTTTACATTCCACCTCTTTCAAGAATAGGAAAAAATGTTTTCATTGGCCCTGCTGCTGCTCTCACAAATGACCCATATCCTGCAAGTAAAAAGATGATAGGTGTAACTATAGAAGATGGTGCGGTGATTGGCTCGCGCGCTGTAATAAAAGCAGGAGTCACCATTGGAAAGAACAGCGTTGTTGCAATGGGAGCTGTTGTTACAAAAGATGTACCTCCTGATACTGTTGTAGTAGGTATACCTGCTAAAATCAAATATTCCAGAGAAGAATATAATAAAAAGAAGAAAAAGTGGGAAAATAGTTAATTTTTTATCTGTTTGTGGAAGATCCAATTTTTTATTTTTGAAAGAGTAAAAATCCAAGCAACCACCAATATCATTGCAATAAGCGCTTTGACTCCAGAATCTAAGATTGAATCAAATTTACCATATCCATTAATTGTCAAAGGAGCAATAATTGAAATCAACAATCCACCTCCCACAATAATCAAAACCCACATTACAAATACAAATAAAAAAATTTGAGCCCCTTTCATATTTTTACACCCATCATAAAGGCAGTCATTATTGCAAGTACTGCAGAAAAAATAGCTAGCCTAAAAATTACAAGCCCAACTTGTTTTTCTGTCATCGGCCCACCTGCCAGAATCAACCTTACTAGTGTAACAGGGGCATCTTTGTCGGTAGTAGCCATAAGTTTAAAGTCATCAGTATGAGTAACTGGATTTGATTTTATCTGTCTATGTTCAATTATACGTTTAACACTTGATAAAAATAGAAACGAGTTTATCACTGCTGGCAATAATGCAACTGCCGCTATTATTTCTACATGACCAACTATTGCTAAAACTCCATACATTGCACCAAGAGTAAGTGCTCCTGAGTCACCTGGAAATATTCTACTTGGAAATTTATGATATTTGTAAAATGCTAGTGAAACAAATCCTAATGGAAGACTTGCGAGAGCAATGTCATAATTATGAACTATAATGAGAGACATAGTAAGGGCAAAACTTGCAATGGTCATAAATCCGCTTGCCACCCCATTGAGAACATCAATTGAATTTATGGTATTGCCAGTTACAGGAATCATGAAAATTACTAGTGCAATATACAGCTCAGGAATCCTAACAGTACCAAAGAGCGGAAACGAGAGATGTGGTTCATACGTTCCAAGCAAAATAATCGGGATTGCAGAGATAGCAAGTGCGACAGGCTTAAACCATCCACCAAGAACCCTTCGATCATCTACTAGTCCTACTACAAAAGCAAGCGATGTTGTGATTAGTATGGCCAATATTTCAGCAGTAGGAAAAAAGATATACAGAGTGAATTCAGACGCTAAAATTCCAACAAGTATAGAAGGACCCCCAGGTCTTGGCACCATGGCTCCTCCAACTCTATTGTAATCTTTTACTGTAAGATTCCTTTTTTCTAATCCTTTTATTAAAAATGGAGTTGTTATGTAAACAGAAAAAAAAGCAATAGCTGAGACTAGGATGGCAAGAATGATTTTGTCTAGCATCATCTTACCTTTTGTAGCTGTATCTTTATGTTTTCTGCAATAGTAGGACCTATTTTGTCGATGTTTGCCAGTTTCTTAACTGGAATTTCAGATAAATCATGCAAGTTTAGTATACCGTTCTTGTAAAGAATTCTTGAACGAATTCTTCCTATTCCACGTATCTTTACCAATTCAGCAAGTTCTTCTTTTACTCCATATGATATTCTCTGTCGTATAATATTCAATTCATCTAAAATGTCATCTCGAGTTTCGAGCTTTGCTATCTCATACAATGAATGTACAAGCCAATCTGCATTTTCTACCATTCTATGCATATCGCCTGATTCTATGCCTAAATTATCTGAAAGAAAGATCTCACTTGATTCATTTATCCAGGCATGCATCGCAAGCAAGCTTCGTGAGCAGTCATACTCTGAAATATTTTCAATTAGTTCAGAAGCATTATTCTCAAGAAGGGTTCCTACCATTTCATAGTCTTTGTTTCGTAGTGAGAATTTTGGGAAGAAATCCTCCGAGCTTGTAATAAGATGCAAAAAACCAAGTGTATGATTTTTTCGTTTTGAGATTTTTTGTAATGATTTTTTGAAGTAAACTGCAGTTAGCGGATCTATGTATAACATAGATGTCTTTTTCCCAAATTCTGTTGCTACAAATCTCTCGCCTTTTTCTTTTATTAGATTTTCTAGCTCAAGATAATCTAAGGTTATTTGGATTTTAAATTTTATCGTAGATTTTCTGTCTTGAGAACCAGACAACGTTTCTGAAAAAAATTCTATTATTTCATTTCTCTTTATTCCAGGATTTGTAGATATCAAACTAAGAACGTGAGTTCTTAGTGCTTTATCATCAGTTAATTTTGATTTTATTGGTTCTGGTATTCCGTTAATGTAGTAATCAATCAGCTCTGTGCAATTTGAATTTCCTACAATGATTGCTTCTCCATAACTATCATATTGCGGTCTTCCAGCTCTACCACAAAGCTGTTTGTACTCCAGAACACTTATCGGTTTATTTCCTCCAAATTTTGCGTCATACCTGTTTATGTTAGAAATAATAACACGCCTTGCTGGAAGATTTACTCCTGCTGCCAGTGTAGGGGTTGATGCAATTAATTTTATTTTTCCACTTCTAAATTCCGATTCAATTGTATCACGACAATTCTGGTTAAGTCCTGCATGGTGAAACGCAACTCCTTTTTTTACAAGAGTAGCTAAGTTTTTTATCAGATCAGTGTGTTCATTATCATCAAGAATTTTTTGCGATATCTTGTCTAGTTCTTTTTTCTCCTCTTCTGGAAGACTCTTTCCTATAACATCAGATGCTTTTGCAGCAAGTGAGGCAGAACGTGCCCTTGTTTCTGCAAACAAAATTGCTTGACCCCCATTTTTTAAAGAATCAATTCCAAGATCTACAGGTGGTCCCCTCATACTCGTTTCTATTTCAAATTTTTTTCCATTTTGCATTGTTACAACACCCTGATCATACACTCCTTCCCAAAGAGGCACGGGCCTCCAGTCACTTTCTACTAACTCAGAATCCAGCCATGAAGAAATCTCATCTGCGTTTGTCACAGTAGCACTTAAAGCAAGTATCTGAGGTTTTTGTTCTAACAATTTCAATTTTGTTAATACAATTTCAAGAGTAGGTCCTCTATCTTGATCTCCAAGAAGATGAACTTCATCAGCTATCACAAGTGAAATATCATTTATCCATTCTGCCCCATGACGAATAATAGAATCCATTTTTTCATTAGTAAGAACAAGAATGTCATTTTTTCCCAGATTTTTGTCTGTTAAATCAAAATCACCAGTTGAGATTTCTACGTGTATTTTTCTACCTAAATCAATTGACTCAAGTTTTTTAAATTCAGAAAATTTTTCTGATGCTAGAGCTTTAAGAGGACTAAGATAGACTACTTTACCTTTTTTCTTGAAAATATGATCTAATATAGCAAGTAAAGCAATAAGCGTCTTTCCGCTTGCTGTGGGTGCTGAAACAAGGATACTTTTTCCTTCTAACAGTCCTGCTTCTACACTAGATTCCTGTGTAGGATAGAGTGTTTCATAACCTATGGAGGAAAGAAAATCAGTTAATTGTTTTGGAAGATCAATTTGCGATACTTTCATACACGGTTATAATGACCGGGTTTTGATTCATAAATAGCTGACTCTCGCTGCAATTTTTTGAGATATTTACGAGCTTCTTCTTCTGTAAATTTGCCAGTTTTTACCAATTCTTTAACAAAGGTCTTTTCTTCAACTGGTCTTTTTTCATCACCTTCAAGAGATTTCATCACATCCATAAACAACTGCATTTTTGATACTTCGCTGTGTGGTCTTCCCTGTAGAACTCCAAGATCAACCTGTCCAGTGTTAACATCGACTCCAGCATCTTCAAGCATGCTTTGGATCAAAAAGATAGCTCTTTCAGCATCTTCTGCTTCTACTTGGGTCTTCATCAACAGTCTAGCCCTTGCTGTTGCTAATCTTACCAAGCCTTCAAGCTGCCTTGGGGTTACTGTTATCATTCCTTCAGATTCAACATTTCTCATTTTCATATAATATTCAAGAATTTTTTCCTCTGCCTCTTGAGTAATTACTGGTTCAATTCTTTTAGCGTATGAAAGATATTTTGTGAGAATATCCACGTCAATTAGTGATTTTGTATCCGCACCAGAAGTACGATGAAGGCTAAGAATATGCCTAGCTATTCTATTATCTCTCTCTTTAGACGGTATATCGCGTACAACAAAAATGAGATCAAATCTAGTAAGAAGAGGTATTGGGAGATTTACATTTTCTGTAATATTCTTGAAAGGATCATATTTTCCATACATGGGGTTTGCCGCTGCTAAAATCGAGGTTCTAGCATTTAGTGTAGCAACAATTCCACCTTTTGCAATACTAGCAGATTGTTGTTCCATTACTTCATGTAGTGCACTTCTATCTTCTGGTTTCATTTTATCAAATTCATCAATACATACAAGACCCTGATCACCAAGAACAACTGCACCAGCTTCTAACATCATAATACCAATTTTATCCCGTACTACTGCTGCTGTAAGTCCAGCTGCAGTAGAGCCCCTACCAGATGTATACAGACCCCTTGGAGCAATTCTTGCACAAAATTTTAACATTTCACTTTTTGCTGTACCGGGATCTCCCACAAGAAAGATGTTAATGTCACCACGAATCTTGGCACCATCAGCAAGCACTCTTTGAGTAGAACCAACAATTAAAAGCAAAATTGATTCTTTAATTATTTCATGTCCATGTATGTGAGGTGCAAATGATGCCACCAACCTATCATAAATATCAGTATTTGTTGCAAGAGATTTAATTATTTTTTCTTCATCTGGTGAAATTTCTTCTCTTTCTGTACTTCTAGAAGTTTTGCCACCTCTTCCTCCAAGAAATTCTATATTATTTCCCTGTATTCGCAATCTGTAGATTCCAGTTTTTCCTCGCATTGATGGAATGTGTTCTTGTTCAATTCGTACTAGTCCTGTAAGAATTACACGATCCCCGGGTCTTGCATTATCAACTAGATCTTGCAGTACTGTGACATCTACATAATGCGGTAGCTGCCCAGGTGGCAGATCTTCTGGCAATTCTTGTAGTCTTACCATTTGAAAATCTATGAAGCGGCTCTTTTCAGGACTAATTTCCAAGTCCCTATGAGTACATTTTCCATTACTACACTTCAACGGTGTATTAAACTCTAGTCCTTTCTCTTGAACTATATGAGTTTCATGGGCTTCTGGACAAATGTACACCAGCTCTTTTGCAAGTGGTTTTATTTCAGATGATCTTACTACCATTCCCGATACACTTGTCATTTTTCCAATGACTTCGGCGTTTATCTCACGTAAGCTACGTTGTGCAGGATAGTTTGCAATTCTTACTCTAACATCGTGTCTAATTTTTTCCGCGTACTGTGGAAATCTCTCCTTAAGAATGTCTTTTATTGCACCAGCAAACGTGCTTAGAATTTCATCTGGTTCAGTGTTAAAAACAGATTCTATTTCTGGAACAGATACGAGATCATTATAATCAACTACAAGATATTGTATTTTCTTTGCCATCATTTGATCTATTTCTTCTACATATTTGTA
>DASSAF010000179.1:0-7371 GCA_035685565.1 Nitrosopumilaceae archaeon
TTTTTAATGAGGTAAAGAGGAGTTGTAATTTATCCCAATTTTTTAATTCTTTTACATCAAATTTTTCTTCTATTTTTTCAGGTGTTCCTTTAATTTGAGAAAATTCAAGTATTTTTTCTAGATCAGAACTAGAATAACCTTTTTCACTATATTCTTTAATTATTTCATCTTTTTTCTTTTTTTGAATTTTATCTACAGCTCTTAGTATGTCACCTACAAGATTTGGTGAATCTGATTTGAAAATTTTGTGAATGTATGATTCTACGAGTTCACGATCACATATGTCTATGATTATATTTTGTAATTTTAGATTGTTTAGAAATTTAGAAGTAAAATCAATTATTTCTGCATCGGATTCTATGTTTGATTGACCATAAATTTCAACATCCCACTGGTGAAAGAATCGGTATCTTCCTTTTTGTGGTTCATCATATCTCCATACACCTCCAAATGCAGAAAGTTTAGCAGGTAATTTCATTGATTTTTGTGATATTGCATATCTAGTAAGTCCAATAGTGAAATCAAATCTTAATGCGACGTCTCGATCACCTTTATCAGTAAAATAATAAATTTCATTTTTAATAGAAGGACCACTTTTTGTCTCTATTACTGAAACTAATTCAATTGGAGACGGTTCCATAAAGTGGAATCCAAAAAGGTTGGAAGTTTGTATAAATTTTTGTCGTATATATTCAATTTTTGCAGTTTCCTGAGATTCTATATCTCTCATTCCTCGTGGTAGATCCAAATTCAAGAATCATTCTTTTTCTAATGCATTTAGACTTTCTGATTACAACTATCTGTTAGAACAACTATCTTAATTTTACAAGGGATTAATAGATGAGATTTAATCATAAAATCAATGGCATATAGAGATTTGGAACACATGACAGATGCCTTTATCGAAGTCACTGGAAACACGCTTGAAGAAGCTTTTGAAAATGCTGGCATATCAGTTGTTGACACAATGGTAGATATCAATTCGGTCGAAGAAAAAAGACATAAAAAAATTGAAACCGTTGCAAAAGATCTTAATAACCTACTTTACAATTGGCTTGAAGAGATCATCATACTTACAATAACAGAGGGATTTGCAGCAAGAAGATTTTCTGTAACATTAACAAAAAATGGCAAATATAATCTTGTAGCAAACATAGATGGTGAAGAAATAGATTTTAAAAAACATCATTTCAAATTAGAGGTAAAATCACCCACCTTTCACCTAATGGAAATAAAACAGGAAAAACCCATCATGATGAGATTTCTTCTTGATTTATAGATTAAATTATTAAATAGTATTTACTTCTTTGACTTCCTGTTGGTAGACAAAGAACTTGAAGAAATAATGAAAAAGAAAATGGCCGAAATGACAACTCAAAAAGAACCAGAAATTCTGGAATTAACAGATGCGAATTTTGATAATACTATTGCTGGTGATAAACCAGTACTTGTTGATTTTTGGGCTACCTGGTGTGGTCCGTGCCAATATATGCTTCCAATATTTACCAGATTATCTAAAAAATACAAAACTATCAAATTTGCTCGAGTAAATGTTGATGATGCCCAAGGGATTTCTGCAAGATATGGCGTGTATGCAATTCCAACCTTTATCATTTTTAAAAATGGTCAACTAGTAGACAAGGCTGTTGGTGCAGTTGGCGAACCAGGTATTCATATGCTTGCACAGAAATATGCCCAATACCCATACATAGGATTTAGCTTTCTTTGTATTTGCACTATCTCTTGTAATACTTGGAATTCATCAGGATTTAATTTGTGAGCAAATTGTTTGATCAAAAGCTTTACCTCAGGTGCTGGTGGAAAAGAATAGAAAACTTCCTCCTCTGATATTTGTCTGTCAATTGTTATGTTTTGGATTGAAACCGCAACTTCTTGTCCTTTTTTAGCCTCCTGAATACTTTTACCATTATCTTGCAGTTGATGAATTATTCCTATTTTTCTTCCAGATGCATTCATTATTGGAACTTTTTGTCTTAGAATACCTACATCTACACGAACACCAAAGACAGCTGGATTACTTTTTCGAAATATGTATCCTTTTAGAAATGTAAATTTGCATAATGGCGTAATCTCCGAAAAAACAGCATCTTCTTCATTTGCCGTGTCTTCATCTACCCAATGAGTATAATTATCAATTAAACTGTAAATTACTTGATCATGGAAAATTCGTATATGATTTGCGTCAGCTTCATCTTGGGCATCTTGTAAGATTTTAACATTAAATGCAATTACAACACCCAGATGTCTGTCCTTTTCTTTTATTGAGAGTGCTTCAACTACATCACGTCTTGTAACAGGTCCAATGTC
This sequence comes from Nitrosopumilaceae archaeon, assembly GCA_035685565.1. Lineage (GTDB taxonomy): Archaea > Thermoproteota > Nitrososphaeria > Nitrososphaerales > Nitrosopumilaceae > TA-20. The sequence goes on from DASSAF010000179.1 coordinate 2,329, forward strand.
TGCCAAGGATATTGGTACATTTTGGCGTTTTAATAGATCAGTTAAAGCCTCAAGAGAACCAATTGTATCACATTTTAGAATAACTCCTTTTGTATCTGTTTTAACAAAAACAGATTTCATCTCAGATTCAACTAATTTTTTCAGTTCCTCTACCTGAGAATCGTCAGAAGTGGCATATACAGGACTTCCTGGAAGAACACCGTCAAGATCAGGCGACGCAATTTTGACACCTGCTGCAGCCGTAACCTCATTAACAGGCTTGAATTTATCTCGTGGATCCCTCATCTCATCAAGCGGTTTTGGCAAAAGTATTGCTTTTGCTTTTGTAGCAATTACAGAATCCCTTTTTGCTAGGACTATGGTATCACCTTTTTTGAGGTTACCATCAATTAAAATAATGTTTGCAGTTACACCTAAACCAATTTCTTCTTTGACTTCAAGTACAATGCCTTTTGTGGATTTTTCTTCTTGTTCTAGTTTTTTTTGCATGTATTGTTGGGTTAAACCGACTAACACAGCAAGTAGTTCTGGAATTCCTTCTCCAGTTCGTGCACTCACTGGCACTATGGATATTTCTTTTGTAAAGTCTTTAACTCTGTAAAATGCCTCAGAATTGTAACCTAGTATTGACAATGTTCCGACAACGTTGTAAAGTAATTCATCAAGTGCTGTCTGTATAAATGCATCTTGTTCTTTTATTGATTGTGAAATAAATTTTGTATTAGTTTTTTTCCAACCAGAAATCTGATCTACTTTGTTTAACGCTATTACAAACGGTACTTTTCTGCTTTGCAATATCTTCAAACTTTCATTGGTTTGAGGTTGAAATCCCCTGTTTACATCAACAACCAATATTGCAATATCTGCGGCAGATCCTCCACGAGCTCTCAGATTTGTAAAAACTTCATGTCCTGGCGTATCAATTACCAAAAGACCTGGAATCTCATCCTTTCCTCCACTTAGTTTAGCAAAGAGTGGACCACAGACATTCTTTATTGTATCAGATGGAAGAAAACTTGCTCCAATGTGTTGGGTAATACCACCTGCTTCTCTTCCTTGGACTCCAGTTCCACGAATTTTGTCAAGTAATGAAGTCTTACCGGAATCTACATGACCAAGAACTACTACGATTGGCTGTCGTATTTGCAACTAGCTTCACTTGAATACTACAGATACTTCCTTTTCAAAACTTTCCTTAGAATCAGAGGCATGAATTATGTTGTCTGTAAATCCAAGTCCAAAATCACCTCTAATTGAGCCAGGAGATGCCTCGAAAGATTTTGTGGAACCAATCATGAGTCTAGTTGTAGTGATTGCATTATTACCTTCTATTACTGCTGCTACGACTCTGCCCGATGTTATAAAAGACACGAGTTCACCAAAAAACGGTTTTGATTTATGGTCTGAATAAAATTCTTCGGCCATTTCTTTTGTAAAAGTAAACATCCTTAGTTTTACAATTTTGAATCCTTTATTTTCAAATCTTGACAGAATTTGACCGACCAATTTTCGTTCCACTCCGTCTGGCTTTACAATAAAAAGCGATTGCTCAGACATTTTATTTTTTGACCTTTATTCCGCCTTTAACGTATTTGTTCGTCCACTTGAGTCTTCTTGGATCTCGTTTTAAAACAAGCATATTTTTTTTGCACTTTGACGAACAAAACCAGAAAACAGTACCATCGTTTTTAACAAGCATTGTTCCAGATCCTTTTGCTACTGGTCTATTACAAAAACTGCATGGTTTTACTAGCACACTCAATTATAATCACTTTATTTTTCTAGCTTCACGTTCAGTTTCGCGTAACATCAAAATGTCAGACATTCGTACTGAACCTTTTACATTTCTTGTTAAGATTCTTCCCTTGTCTTTTCCATCCATTATTTTTACTCTAACTTGGATAACTTCACCAGCAATACCAGTTCTGCCAACTATTTGGATGACCTCTGCAGGAGTAACTCCTTCACTGCTCATTTGCTAGCTTGCCCACCCTTAATCTGTGAAAGAGATGCTATGATTTGATCTACTATGTGTTGAGCATCTCCTGCATCAATAATTGATGCAGCTGCAGAAGTGACGTCTATTCCAAGAGCTTTACCTAAATCTTGTCTGCTTGGAACGAATGCATACGCTGCACCATGTTCCTCACAAAGTATTGGAAGGTGTGCCACTACTTCTGGAGGTTCCACGTCTTCGGCGATTATAACAAGTTTACTTATTCCGCGTTCAATTGCTTTTGTAACCTCGTTTGTACCCTTCTTTACCTTTCCACTCTGATGGGCTACTCTTAGTGCCTCATAGATTGGACTGACCAAGTCCTCAGGTACCTGAAACTTTACATAATAAGCCTTAGCCACATGTATCACCCATTGGGATCATTTCCATCCCTAGAGTGCTTCCAATTGGTTTTAAAAGTGTTATCTGCCAAGAATTGATTTTATTTTTGACATATATTTTGCAAAAAGATCATGAAGCTTTTCTATAGAATCAGATTCTGCATAAATTCGTATTATTGGTTCCGTTCCACTTGGTCTAATCATCACCCAATTTGATTTGTCAAAGATTATTTTGATTCCATCAGTTGTATCCTTCTTTTGATTTTCTTTAATCAGCGTCTGAATTATTTTTCTTGCTTCTTGTTTTGAGCATTCAATTTTACCTTTTGTAGTAAATGATGAAGGTAAAAGCTCCAATTCTTCCGAGATATTTTTGTTGGAATGTGCAAGTAAATCTAGTGCTAATGCCAGAGTCATTGCACCATCTCTGACTTGATTATGTTTTCCATACATAAACCCACCATTTTCTTCAAATCCAATTATTGCCTTTGTAGTGACCATTTCTCGTGAAACTTCTACACTTCCTACTTTTGTTCTTATAACTTGGGAATTTGTTTTTCCTGCAATATCTTCTATTCCAGATGTAGAATTAATTGTTGTAATCAGTTTTGATTTTGGATTTTTGTTTAGAATGAATTTAGAAAGAAGAAGTGCAGATCTGTCACCAGTTAAAATTTTTCCATTGTTATCGCAGAAAATACTTCTATCTCCATCTCCATCAAATGCAATTCCTAGATCTGCTTTAGTTTTTACTACTTTGTTTGATAAGGCCTGTAAATTTTCTGGAGTTGGCTCAGATCCTCGTCCAGGAAATGATCCATCAATTTCTTCGTTAATAGTTATCACCTCACATCCAAGCTCACGACATAATTTAGGAGCAGTCATTGCCTGAGCACCATTACCTAGATCCATGATTATTCTGAATTTTTTAGCCTTGATTTTTTTAGTATTAATATGTGCCTTTATTCCATCTAGATAGATTCGAATAGCTTTTTCTTCGCTTTGTGTTTTACCAAAATTCTTTGGGTTTATTTTCCATTTCTTTTTAAAAAAAATCGCTTCTACTTTTAGTTCATCTTTTCTTGAAATTTCCACACCATCTTTTGCAGTTGGTTTTATTCCGTTATACTGCGGTGGATTATGTGAAGCTGTTATCATTATACCTCCATTGTAACCAAGCTTTTTTGTAGCAAATTGTAGACATGGTGTAGGAACCAATCCAGCAATAGCACAATCAAGTCCTGCTGAATTCAGAGAGGAACATATTATTTTTGAAATTATAATGCTAGAATCCCTACCGTCATATCCTATTAAAATCGGTCCTTTTTTGAAAAAATTTGCAAGAGATAATGTAATTTCAGATGCAAAATATAGTGTAAAACTTTCTCCGAATATCCCTCTAATTCCATTTGTTCCGAATAGCTTTGCCATCTTATCATCAACAATAGATAAATTTGTCTTAAAAGTCATGGTGCATGCGGGAGTTGCCAAGCCCGGTCAAAGGCGCAGGGCTTAGGACCCTGTCTTTTAGGAGTTCGTGGGTTCAAATCCCACCTCCCGCACCTAATGTGCTACACAAAGTTGCATTTCTTTGTGGTTTGTAAAATGAGAGCCGCAAAAGTCTTTGGAGCATTCATAACAGTGCCAATCACCTAAGGTTGAACATACCGTACAAATTCTTACTGGATTGTTGTGATCATAACTTTTTCCTCTATTACGATTCTTTTCTGAGCCTCTAGATCTATCCATTATTTTTCCTCAGTTTTGCACAATATTAAAAAACTCAAATTCATCGCTCACGCATTATAGGATTGGAAGTTTATTGCATCCACGCATTTTATCACTTCGAGATATCTCAAAAGGGTATTTAAGCATTAATAAAGTACGGCTTTCCAACAAATTTAGAATGAACAAAACAAGAATAGAGATAACTGTAGTAGGCAGAGATCATGAGGGAGTAGTAGCTGGCTTTACAAATTTTATATTTCAAAAAGGCGGCAATATTGAAAAAATTAATCAGAATGTAATCAGGGGTTTGTTTGGAATGTACCTTGAATCTTCGTTTACACAAAAAATTGACATAAAAAAATTCAATCATGAGGTAGAACAGCTAGCAAAAAATCTAAAGATGGAAGTAAATGTACATCATGAAGCTGCACTTAGAAAGAGAGTAGCAATTCTTGTTACAAAAGAAGATCATTGTCTTCAAGCCATTCTTGAAGCTAGAACAAAAAACCAGTTAAAAGGTGATATTATAGTAATTATTGGTACAGAAAATACACTGGAGCCCATTGCAAAAAGAGCAAAGATCCCATTTGTACTTGTTAAAGATGCTGATCAGCCAAAAGCTGAAGAAAGAATACTTGCAATTACAAAACAATATGATATTGACTTGATAGTTTTAGCAAGATACATGAGGATTTTATCACCAAATTTTGTTTGGAGGTATCCTAACAGAATAATTAACATACATCCATCACTTTTACCAGCATTTCCAGGGGCTTTTGCATACATGCAAGCATATGAACGCGGTGCAAAGATAGTTGGTTGTACTGCACATTATGTAACCGAGGATTTGGATCAAGGTCCAATAATTTTTCAAGATGCGTTTGCAATAGATTCAGATGAAACTGTAGAATCCCTAAAAAATAAAGGGCAAAGAATTGAAGCGAAAACACTTTTAGAAGCAGTAAAAATGCACTTGGA
>DASSAF010000180.1:0-16769 GCA_035685565.1 Nitrosopumilaceae archaeon
TTGCAAAACGGCAAGCGCCTTACGTTTCGCTTGAACCTCTAATTCCCCACTATACATCCAGACGTTGTTTGTGATGGTCGCGGCTAATAATCGTTACGTAAATTCCTGATGTTAAAGGTAATTCTGCTTCTCTTCCTGAACTGCTCTTTTTTGTCCGTTATACAAAGAAATTATCTCTTGATCAGTTGTGGCATTTTCAGGAGTTTTTTCTAATCGTATTCTTCCAGTGAACTTTGGAAAACGAAGTGCTAAACCACTTCCCTTTCTAATTGCATCCAGTGCTGTCTTGTGTATTGGACTAAGTGTGATTTCTGAAGCTACTATTTCAATTACAACCTCGGGTTCAAACCAAACATCTGCTTCAAGACCACTTTCAATTCTTGGATTTTTCTTTATCGTTATCTTATCAGAAAGAATTTGATAAAACTGATCCAAGCTTTCATCAGTAAATCCAGTTCCGACTTTGCATATGCTGGGAAAAGTATCTGTTTCATTGTTATAAGTTGCAAGTAACAATGCGCCATATTTGCCTGTCCTCCTACCTCTTCCATAAAATGCCCCAATGACAACAAGATCCAAACTATCACCTAATTCGTTTCTATATTCGCGCTTGAGCTTGAGCCAGTTACTTCCTCTGGCACCAGCCTTGTAAGTGCCATCAAGTTGTTTTAACATCAGTCCTTCACAACCTGCATTAATTGCATTTTCTAGGAAATCTTCCACATCGTTATCATTTTTTACAATTGCCATGGGAACAAGTTTTGCAAACGCGTCTTCTTTTACTAATTTCTCGAGTGTTTTTCGCCGTTCTTTATATGGTAAGTCAAGACAGCTTTTACCATCAACAAACATGACATCAAAAAAATTAACAGTAATAGGATATTGTGATACTGCTTTAGCTACACCATACTTTCTTCTACGATGCATAAGTTCCTGAAATGCAAGAAATTCTCCAGAATCCTCATTGATTGCAACAGCTTCAGCCTCTAAGATTACTTCTTTTGCATTAATGGTTCTACTGATTTTTTCAACAATATCAGGATAATAGTTTGTAATGTTTTCTAGACTTCGAGAATAAAGAATTATTTTCTCACCTTGGAGATGTACTTGTACACGTTCCCCATCTAGTTTGTATTCTGCTGCAAATTCTAAGCCCATTTTCTCATGTGCCTCTTGCGGGCTCTTGACCCTTTCTGCAAGCATTGGTCTCACAGGACTAAATACCGCAACTTGAAAATTTTTTATCGCGTCTGTTCCATCTTTTGCAACAGCTGTTGCTACCTTGCCCAAATCACTTGACACATTGTATGCATGTTCTAACATCCCACGATTTTCTTTTGTTCCTGTAAATGCAATTGCAAGAGAATCTAGGATAGTAAAATCAGCAATACCTAATCGTAAGGAGTTTGTAATTATTTTGAGGATAAATCCAGCCTCAGTAGGAGTTGCATCATTTAGAAGACTAGAGATGTATTTCATTTTCATGTCCTGAGAACGCGTTCCTTTTAATTCCGCAATCTTGTATAATGTGTCATATACTCTTTCGACTGTAATATCTTGAGTAAGAAACGTTGTTTGTGTTTTTTGCTCTAAAATTTTTGAAGCAGCTTGACCAAAATCTCCTATTTTGTTGTATTCTTGCTGGATTTTTTTTGCTGGTATGCCAGCAGATTTTGATATTGCTTTTATCGCAATTTTTTCAGCAATGCCCATTTCTATTCCCTCATGATCAGGTCTTAACTTGCCCTGCAAAAGATAAACCACATGTGAAATAATTTCTGGAGGAGTAATCTTGAACAAATCTACTAGATATTTTGTTAACTCTAGTCGTTTTGTTGTACCTTCCATGAATTTTAGTGTCTCTGCTACTAGTGAAAACTTCATCTGCGGATTTTTACCAATTGTGGAATAAAAGGTTGAGTTATTTTAAATGAAGATGTGCTTTTATCTTAAGCCTAATTTCAGGTGATCTCTTAACAATGACGGTATGAAAATCTGATAATTCTTCTGATTCTAGATATCTTTTGTTTCTTGCCAAAAACCCATCAAAGAAAACTCCTGAGATGTATCCAATATGCAGACCATATGCAAAGTCTCCTAATGTTGTTACTTCTGTAGCAAATCCTTTGGATTCTGCCAAAACCACTTTGGGATAATCAAGTGCATACACTATGGCATCGCTAAGATTTTTTTCTTCAATTACATCTAATCCCATACCAAGACCGAGACTAGCAAATATTTAGGATTTATGCATGCTTTGTTCGTTTATAAATAGGTCCTTACAAAAAAATCTACATGGGTGGAGCAAAGAAAAAATCTCCGGCACAAGCTGAAAAATCACAAACATCTGAAGCTGCAAAGAAGGAAGGGCCAAAGAAAGGAGAGAAGAAAGATCAGAAATCAAAAACTAACATCTCTGTAATAATTGATGAAAATCAAGCAATGAATTTCATTAAAAACTCCAAAGTTTTCACTGTACAGGAAGTATCAAGACAAACAGGAGTGAAGGTTTCTACTGCAAACGCCTTTTTACTGAATCTATTAAAAAATGGTTCAGTTAAAAGAATAAGCGGCCATAGCGGACATCATATCTATCAGCCTGCCTGAGTTATCAAAAATACATCTCCGGGTTTTACTTCATCAAGTGCATCAATGTTTGATGTTATTTTTCCTATGAGTGTCAGTGATTTTGTAGACTCGAAATCATTTATGAAAAAACAGATGGATCCATTTGCAGCCATAAAAGCAACATCACCCTTTTTGAATTGGGTTCGCAGTTTTTCTCCACCCGTGTTTACTCGAGTTTCCATGTATGCAAAGCTATTTTCCATCATGTGTGCATTTCCCTCCAAAGGCATAGATCTGGCTAGATTGCCAACTGTTTTTGGTGCCAGATGACGTTTTAACTCAAATTTCAATTCTGACCTGTCCTTTATCTTCAAAATCGCTTCTATCTTTGAAACTGATCCTGTGCTCATTTTTCAAGAGGAGGATTATGAATTATATAACGTTTGTTTCGACAGTTGATTAATGTCCGATGAACCTGAGGAAATTATTCCAGATACTGAAGAAGTTCCAGTGGAGCCAGAAGAAGTAGAACCAGTAGTAGAAGTTGTAGAGACTGTTGAAGCTGAGGTTACTGAGGAAGATGGAGAAAAGGTAGTAGCAAAGAAAGAAAAAAAAGCCAAAAAAGGTGATCTTACTCCAGAAGAACTTGCCGAACAGGAAAGACGACAAAAAATCATTGACGCAAGAGAGATAATTGAGATAGATCCAATTCATATACCTATAGAATATGAAACTACCACCAAAGGCAAGATAATGATAGGTCCGCCTACACTAACTCGTTTTGAAAAAGCCAGAATTTTGGGTGCAAGAGCTTTACAACTATCGCTTGGAGCACCACCATTTATAGCAATTCCAAAAGAAGTTGCAACTTCGCTTGATCTAGCTTATACCGAACTTGAAAAGCGTGTTATCCCGATCACCATAAGAAGAGTACTACCAAATGGGGATTTCCAGAACATATCGATCGATCTTTTTAATTAATGAATGAATCATCGATAAGACTTAAATGAAATGCGTAATTTTTGGTGATGTGATTGAGCTTATTGAGTGGAATAAAAGAAGAAACTCAACTTATTGGTGAGCCTTCCCTTTCAAACGAAGGAAAGGTATTGGTAATAAGAGAAGAGCCTGTGATGGAATGCGCGCTTGACGTATTGACGGATCTTGGAAATTCTGGTCAGGTCACTCTGGTAGCCAAAGGTAATGCAATTCCTACTGCAGTTGCAGTAGCTAATATTGTAACAGAAAGCATGATGAAGGGAAATTCCAAAATTGTTGACATTTCAGTAGATAGTGAAAATGGGTCAGGTAAATACGGAATGACTTTGATTTCTACTATAAAAATAATAATTGCAAAAACAAACTAAAACGAAGTTCCAGGTCCCTTTAGCAACATATTTTCACATTCTTTGCATATTGCTTCGTCAATGTTTGTCTCTAAATTATGGTGAATGTCGCATATTAGTAAACTAGATTTTATATAATTACAAAGACCTATGAATTTTGAAAGACTTGCTGGCGTATATGCCATATTTGATGCAAGATTGCTGCAAATATCATTAATCATCTCTGATACTTCTTTTACCTCGATAAGCTTGTTTATGAGAACTGGGTCTCCTCTGGTTCCTCTCACATAGTTGCTTATTGCAGCTTGTGTTACACCAAGGAGCTTGGATACTTCTTCTTCACCTATGTGATGCTCTTCAATGAGTTTTTTTGCAAGTATGGCACGTAAGGCCGGTATGAGTGTTTTTGTTTCAATTTCTGCCGGGAGTAGCATGACAATTTTGCTTCTGTAAAATATTTAAAGCTAATCTTATTTGCCAAGATACCTTATTTTAGTGAGAAATTCAAATCCTGAATGTTGCAAGAAATTTGCTCAAATCTTCACAAACTGCTCTCTACAGCAGTAAATGATTGTAAATCAGAAAGCATTGCATTATCGGGAGGATTGGATAGCTCGATCTTGGCTTTTTGTTTAAATGATAAAAAAATTAACGCGTTTGCTACTATTGCCAAGGATTTTACTTCTACCGATTTGGTATATTCACAGCTAGTGGCAAAACAAATTGGATTGCCATTAGAGGTACAAACTGCATCAATAGAACAATTGTTATTTGCTGTTGACAAAACAATAAAAATTCTCAAAGTTTTTAATCCCATAGAAATTCGCAATGCGATTGTCATATTTTTGACAATCAGTATGGTAAAGGAAAAAGGATATTCTAGTATAATTACAGGGGACGGCGCAGATGAACTTTTTGCGGGTTATAGTTTCTTTCAAAAAATGACACCTGTAGAACTACAAAAGGATTTGGAAAGAATATGGCAAGTAATGCACTTTCCTAGCAAAATAATTGGCAAGTCTATCGGCGTTGATGTTGAAATGCCATTTCTTAATGATTCTGTTGTTAAATATGCCAAGTCAATACCTGCAGATCTTAAAGTACATGAAGAAAAAGGTAAAAAATTTGGAAAGTGGATTCTAAGAAAATCTTTCGAAGGAATACTTCCTGAGGAAATAGTTTGGCGAGAAAAATCAGCCATGCAAGATGGTTCTGGAACGACAGGTTTGACATCATTTTTTAGTAACCTTATTTCTGACTCTGTGTTTAAGAACAAACTTTTACTTTATCTTGAAACTGAAAAAGTAAGACTAGGAACAAAAGAGTCTCTTTATTATTATGAGATATATCGCAAGTATTACGATCCGCCTGCATTTTTAGGAGTATCAAAATCCAGGTGTCCAGAATGTAGTGGTGCTATTCTAACAGGTTCACACTTTTGTCGCATGTGCGGAAGTTTTCCTATCTAGTCTTTTTTCCACTTGTTTGGTTTTTTAACAAAAATACGCTTGCACCCATGGCAACAAAAAAAGTACTTTTTTCCTTTGTGTTCATGCACTAATGCCAGGCTTTCATCAAGTTCAATTCCGCAAACAGGGTCTACTGGCATATGTCACATCGATTATCTTTTCTATTTAAAACTTACAGTTGATAATCATGATGTAAAATTAGAGTAATGATTATGATGACATCTTCTTGATTATATCTGTGAACTCTGTATTTGATAATGGTTCGATTTTAACTAATTCAAGATTCTCATTAACATGCTCTGTAGTTTTCTGTCCTACCAGTGGAGCAAGTATTCCCGGTGTAGACCTTACAAACTGTAACGCTCTATGTGATGCTAGCTGTAAATTTCCAAATTCTGGTATTGTATTTGGCTTGAGAAGTTTTGCTTGCATAAGGGGAACGCTTGCAAAAACACCGACTCCTAAATTTATTGCGGCTTCTAATATTGATGCTTCAGAACCATTTACAATTTGATTTTTCAAAATTAAAGCTTGATCAAGATACATGTTGTAAGGAAGCTGAATAAATCTAAACCCATGCTCGTTCCCTCCTGTCTCTTTTGCAAGCCTGATTACATCTGATAGCAAGATGTGCTGTGGATGTTCATTTGGTACTCTAAAACAGTCCCAAGTTGCCATGCCATAATATCTGATAGTGCCACTTTTTCTTTGCTTTTCATAAAATTCAAAAACGTCTTTTAATTTCTTCATAAATTCTTCTTTTGAAATGTCTTGGAGCTGACCTTCTACTGCATTGTGAAGATAAATCAGATCAACACAATCAAGTCCTAGGTTCTTCAAACTTTGATTGAGTTGCTGCTCTAGGTATGGTATTGTCATACAATGGTACCCAGAAGAAATGTCGTTGGACTTGATTATGCCTGGTTTAACTAGCGTATTGTGAATGTACTTCCAAAATTCTTCATTGACATCACCATCATTTGTTACATAGCCGTTTTTTGTACTGATAAACAACTCCTCTCGCTTGGCTTTGTTTTCTTCTAATAATTCTGATACTGCTTTGCCTACCGATCTTTCTGCCTTTTGCGAACGATAATTTATTGCAGTATCAATCACATTTATTCCAGAAAGAACTGATTTTTTGATAGCCTCTTTTACTAGATTATCTGTGACGTTGTCAACATTTCCAAGATAGGTTCCAATGCCTATCGATGATAAAGTCAGTTCATTAAATTGCCTAAAATGGTTTTTTGCAGCAAGTTGACTCTTTTTTGCAAAATTCAAAGTACCTTCTGGTGTTGCATAGCCTGTAATCATATAACATGGCTTTTCTCATGGTTGATTTAATTGTAATGTGTTTTATTTTGATAAAAAAAGAAAACTTAGGATTAATAACAATCCCGTTATTCTGCTATATGATACAACTGAGCCCATTGTAGGAATGATTTTATCATGATCATCAAAACTTTGTTTCAAGCTCAATCCAGATTTCATTAATAATGGAATTGTAAGTAAGGTTATCAGAGAAAGAGTTGGAAGTACATGCGTGAGTATTCCTGATATTATGACACCATATGCAACAATCGGAAAAACCCATACTATACTAGCTGCCTTTTTTTTACCTAACATTATGACTAGAGTTTTTCTACCAGCTGATTTGTCAGCATCAAAATCTGGAAATGAATTGACAAATAATACAAGGGAAGATAAAACCCCGACAACAATTCCGCCAAGTATTGGTTCTACAGTAATATGTGAAGTTTGTACAAAAGATGTGCCAAGTACAATCATGGCTCCCTTTATGGCTACAAAAATTTCACCTAATCCCGAATCAACAATTCTTGTGGAATAAAAGTAAATGGAAATTATGGCAAAGCCAAGAATGACTGCAATGATTATTCCTTTTTCAAAAATAAAATAGCCACCTACTGCAGAACCTATTATTAGAAAAATTATGCCAGCCTTGTAAACATCATTTGGTTTCAGTAAACCTTCTGGCAATACACCAGTGCCTCCACTGAATTTAGTTCTCTGAGTTTTTGTATCTATGTGACGCTTGAAATCCCAATAGTCATTAAGCAAATCTACGCTTGCATGCAACGCCAAAACTCCAACAAATGTCAAGATGCCATATGCGACATCAATGGTTTGGTTTTGCCACCAATTTATGGCAAGACCAAGACAAACCGCAATCACTGAGGCAAGAAGAAATTTTACTCTGATTACTCTAAACCAACTAGATAGCATTACACTAGAGACTCGTCACTTACACTGATTGGTTTTCTTCCCATGAATCCTTCATCTTTTCCATGCCAAAATTTGATTTCAGTTTCTCCTTCCTTCCAACAAAGCCAAACTTCTTCTTCAAATCTTTGTGATGGAAAGTCTAATAGTCCTTCATCTACACTTTTAATCATCACGCCCATTTTCTCTAAATCTTCAATGGATTTGTAAAAGTTAGATAATGCTGAATTAAGTTCCTGTTTTTTTATTACATAATCTTGAAAGCTTGACATGTATTTTGGATTGTTTTCCAAGTCAGTTTGAATTTTGAAAACATCGTTTTTCATATTTAGAATATTTTTAAACTTTTTAATAACAACTGGAAGAATCTCATTTGCATCTTTTATAGTAAAATATGAAAACATTAGTAAATTACGAAATGACCCTAGTTAAAAGTATATGTAGCTTCATAATTATTTTTCAGATTAAACGGACGATATTATTTCTGCAATCATCCTTGATGCCAAGTGGGATGTTCTATCTTTGACATCGTACTCTGGACACACCTCCATTATATCTACACCAATTGCTCTTTTTGCTAGTGATTTGAGTAAGTATATTGCTTCAGTATTGCGTAGACCCATTGGAACTGGAACTGATACTCCAGGTGCATAAGCTGGATCTATTACATCCATATCAAAGGATACATACACATTTTTTCCAATCTTATTCATTATGGCATTTTCTGTTTCCATGATTCCATTTTTTACTATATCAAGAGGAGTAATTACAGTAACATCATATTTTTTTAGATTTTCAATTTCTTCTTGTTCAGGCGTCCTAATCCCAATCTGTAGGCTAGATTTTAGATCAACGTACGATAATGAATCATAAAAAACAGAACCATAATAATTTTGAGTAGAACTGATAAAATCAGGGTGGGCGTCAAAATAGATCAAAGAAACCGGGCCTAGTTTTTTTGAAATTGATTTTATTATTTCTGAAGAAATAGAATGATCACCACCTATTGATATTGGAATTTTAGATTTTGAAATTACATTATTGATTACATTTCCTATTTCTGTTTTTTTCACATTTCCATAGTCATAAATTTTCTTTTTTATTCCTAAAATTGGTAACCCTAAAGATATGTGACCGTCTCTGGTATATGTGTCTCTGATGCAAGAAATTTCACGAATTTTGTCTGGCGCTTCAGATGTTCCTTTTCTTAGCGCATGTGATTTTGATTCATCTGGAATCCCTATTATGACAACATCTGCATCATCAAAATTATCTGTGTTTGCCCAACAAATCTTCATCTGTATACTCTGAATTTGTAATTATAAAAAATTTTGAACATAAAGTCTACGAATGAATTAATGTATCAATGATACTTTTAATTTAAATATAATGCACATAACTTTTCCGCGTGAATGAGAATTCAAAAATTGCAATAATAGCAAGTATTTCTATAGCTGCCATTATTCTTGCTTCAATAGCAATTGTAATGCCTGTTAAAAACATACAAGAAAATGATAAAACCGCTTACCCTGGAGTAAAAAGAGAATTTTGGTTGTTTAATAGTGATATTCCTGAATTCAACGACACGAAAATGGGTATGCCACATGATGTGTTTAGTATGCCTGTAATTTCTGTACTAAAAGGAGACACCATAGTAATTCACTTTTTTAACACCGAAGATACAGGTGGTGATCACCATTCTTTTACAATCCTAGACAAACCATACACTATGAACGTGGAACTAAGTCCTGATGAGAATAAAACAATAACATTTGATGCAAACACGACTGGCATATTTACTTATTATTGTACATTCCACCAACCCACGATGAGAGGACAGCTTGTAGTGGAATTACCAAACTCCAATTAACTTACATCGCCCACAATGACCCTTCGAGTTTTGCCTTTATTTGAAATTACCAGTGCACCATCATCGTCTATTCTGAGTGCTTTTCCCCTCAACGTTTCATTTGGAAATGTAATGACAATTGATTTTCCTATTGTTGATGATCGCTTTGTCCATTCTCGTATAAAAAACGCATGTTCCTTTTTTAGTGAAATCTGATAAAGTTTTTCGAGTTCTAAAAGAAATCTTTGAACTAATCTTACAGGATTCATGTTTTCATTTTTCTTGAGAAGAGTTGTAACACCATAATAATTTGCGGTATGTTTTATCATTTTTTCAATTTCACTAGGATTAATTTTGAAATTAATTCCAATACCCAATACCAAATAATCAATTTTACCAGATTCTATAGCGGCATCAACTAATACGCCTGCAACTTTTTTATCATTGATAGTCACGTCATTAGGCCATTTCAATTTTGGTTTAATTTTTAAAATTTTTTCAATTGCCGTTGCAAGGGCGAGCGAGGTGATGAGAGGAAATAACGTAGATGCTGAAATCTCAAATTCTGGATATAAAATCAATGATATCCAAATACAACCACTTGGAGAAACCCACTTCCTATCTAATCTTCCTCTTCCATGCGTCTGTTTTTCTGAAATTACTAATGTTCCACTTTCAATTTTTTTTGAAGCAAGATCAATTGCAAAATTTTGTGTGGAATCAAGGATATCAAAATAATAAATTCTTTTGCCAAAGAATTTTGTTTCAAGACCGTCACTTATTTCCCAAGGCAGAAGTAAATCTGTTGTTTTGATTAATTTGTATCCTGACTTTGGTTTTGAATTTATTTTGTATCCTAACGATTGCAGTTTTTTGATATGTTTCCAAACTGCAGCACGACTTAGCTTTAAAGAATCACTCAAGTCTTGACCTGATAGGTATTCAGATTTGTGAGACTTTAGTAGCGTAACTATCTTGACAAGAGATGTGTTGTCAAATGAAGTATACACACAAAACCCAAGACAGTTAGGGTAATTATTGTTATATTCTTATTACTCTTTTAATAAATTCTGTATCTTTTCTTCAAGAAATTCATTCTGGCCAAAGGCCGCATCTCGCAAAACTCCTTTTTTATCAATGAGAATAGAAGATGGCGTTCCTCTCAATGCATATTCTTCAAAAGTTTCAGCTGAATATTCTTTACCTTTTAGATATTGTTTGACTTTCTCAATTATCTCTGCTTTGGAATGTTCATCATATGCATTAAAATCAGGAACATTTGCATCTATGAAACCGGATATTCGTTCTTGATTTATTGTTCCTGTTTCTTTTACTAGGGAATCCATTCCAACTGGAAACGGAATTTTAAATGGCAATTTATTCTCCTGCATTAGGTGACCATATTGTCCAAGAGCTTTAAGAGTTTCTCCCACCACTTCGCCTTTTGAAAGTAAAAGTTCCAAGTTTTGTAATGTGTTCTTATCATAATCCTCAAAGGCGGTTGCCATTCCAAGTACAATCAATCCTTCTTTACGGTACTTGCTGTAAATGTCAATAGCTTGGGGAATTCCATAAAGAAAACAACCTGGACAATTGACCTGAAAAACTTCTACAAGTATTACATTATCTTTTTCCTTATCGATGTTTGTTGGCAGTCCTTGTACCCAATTTGAAATTTTAAGATTCGGGGCTTTTGCACCTATTTTTGCAACCATGAAGTAATTCTTAGATCTGATATCATTTTAAAAAGTATCTATTTGTTTTGAAAATCACTGTTTACCAAGTATCCAAAGTTACGCAATTCTTTTATATGGCTTGACAATAGTCAGGTTAATGTCGCCTAAGTTAATGTTAGCACTGTTTGTTACAGCAGTACTTGTGACATCAATTGCAGCAGTTACAATTCCTGCCGCAAGTGCTCTTACGAGCCGAAGCAGCTTCAACGATAACCACTATACGGCACTCTATCCAGGAGGTCCAAGAATTTGTGGCGATCATGTTTGTGCACCAGGTGAGTTTGACAAAATGCAACAAGCACTTGCTCAAGCACAGATGAAAGGTAAGACTGGTTCTACAGCACCTAGTACACCAACACCACCAACAACCATGCCACCAATGAACGGCAATGAAACAATGCCCGCAATGTCTGTTTGTGATAATGTGAAAGCAATTCTTACTAATGCAGGTACATCACCAGATGTAGTCGCAAAAGTAATGGCTGATCTTAGCTGTAGTTAAAAGAAACCTTTTTTATTTTTATTCATGATCTTCGGTTAAGGAATCTTATAATTTTGTATTCTTTGGTTTGATATTTTGCTTGTTAAGAAGTTTGAATACTTTTAGAAATTAACGTCAAAGCCGCCCATGTCGCCCGGGCCTCCATCACCATGACCCATATCACCACCACTATAATCAGAGCTCCCAGCATCATGTCCAGTGTCTGACATGTTTGAATCACCATACATTTGAGTATCAGGAATAAAGTTTGACATGGCCATGCCCATAAAACCCATCATAGTACTAAACATCATGATATCCATTATTCCTAAAAACATCATTGAAGGAATAACTGAACGATTATCATTCATATATTGTTGCAATTTTTGCTTATCTCCACTCTTCCAAACAGTTACCATGTTGTTCCAATTTTTTTCAAGTTCAAATTTTCTTTCTTCCAATTCTTTGCTGCCTTTCTCAGTTAGATTCAATTCTTTTTTAGGACCAAAGAATCCCTTCTTTTCAGTAAGAACAATTAATTCTCTATTTTCTAATCGTTCAAGTATATTATCAAGCTCGCTACTGGAAATTTTCGTGACTTTGGCAATTTTATCAAATTTTTTGACACCTCTTGATATGGCGCTTAGAACTATGACATCGTTTGGTTCTTGTTCCATAATTATTTTCAAATAAATCTCCCTATAAATTGTTCTTCGACAAGATATTAAACCAATTAATTGTAATCCTAGCATGGAAAAAGATGGTCATACTGATGAACAGATAAAAAAATTCTATAAACTAAAAAATATTGCAGTAGTTGGAATGTCAAAAAATCCTGAAAAAGCAGCACATTACGTGCCAAAATATCTTGCTGAAAAAGGATACAACATAATTCCAGTAAATCCAACCGCGGATGAAATTTTGGGCAAGAAATGTTATTCCAAACTTTCTGATATCAATGAACATATTGAGGTTGTTGATGTGTTCAGACCATCAGAACAAATTATGCCAGTAATTAGTGAGGCTATAAAACTAAAACCCAAAGTAATATGGTTGCAGGAAGGAATACATAATATCGAGGCTGAATCTCTAGCAGAAAAAGCTGGTATTGAAGTTATTTTTAATAGATGCATGCTAGCAGAACATCAGAGACTTTTTTAAGACATGCCTGAAACTCCTTTTGCTGAATTTTACGAATCTCTTGTTAAATTAGCAAAATCATTCGAACAAAAAGATTTGCTAGTAAAAATTCAGCCTGATTTGGAAGCAAACATTATCAGAATATATGGTGAAAAAACTGATTCGCTAGTGCTTGCCAAGACAGGACTGGAAGGAATTTCTGAACTTGCTTATACTACTGCAGAGCATCATCCGTATTGGAGTCTAATATTCAATTCATCACAGATATTGAAAATCGTACTTGAAAAATGGAATGATAATTTAACAAAGGAAGAACTTGACGAAATTTCATGGAATGCAGATGAAATTAAGAATACTGCTAGAAAACTTGAAGAAAAATAAATATTCTCTAACTTAGGTTTTCTTCGGCAGAGATAAATATTCAAATTTCTGTGATCAAGTCATGCCAATTCGAATTGGCCTTATTGGTAAGACCAATACCGGTAAGACTACATTTTTTAATGCAGCCACTCTTTCCCATTCTGAAATCTCTACTTATCCTTTTACAACAAAAAAACCAGAAAGGGCGTTGGGTAATGCAATTACTCCATGTGTTCACACCGAATTTAATGTTCAAGACAACCCGCAAAATTCAAAATGTCTAGATGGTTGGCGCTTTATTCCAGTTGAACTAATTGACCTTCCAGGTTTGATAAAAGATGCTTGGGCAGGAAAAGGATTAGGTAATCAATTCCTGTCAGTTGCAACTCAATCTGATGCATTATTGCACGTTGTTGATGTTTCAGGAAGTGTTGATGCTTCTGGAAAGATTACAGATGTAGGAAATGGCGATCCTATTGCAGATGTTGCAGACATTGAAGAAGAATTGATAATGTGGTATCTTAAACTTCTTGAGGGCAACAGAGACAAAATTTCAAAACTAATTCATTCAGAAACCGAACCATTGACTGCCTTGGCAGAGGTATTTCGGGGAATTGGAGTAAAAGAGAGTCATGTAAAAGAAGCACTAAAGATAACTGGTCTAGAAAACAAAGATTTTGATAATTTTGATATGCATGATAGTAAAAAATTTGCTTCACGCTTACGTCATGTATCCAAACCAACTTTGATAGTTGCAAACAAGATTGATTTGCCTGGTGCAGACAAAAATTTTGATAGATTACGAGAAAAATATGTTGACACGATAATTATTCCTGCAAGTGCAGATAGCGAGCTTTCTTTACGAAGGGCAGAACAAAAAGGCCTCATAAAATACGTACCAGGCTCGGAGCAGTTTGAAATTCTACACAAAAATGAATTAAATGAAAAACAACTAGAAGCATTAGATTTCATTACACAAGGTATACTAGGTGAATACATGAGAACAGGTGTTCAGTTTGCAATTAATGTGACTGTCTTCAAGTTGTTAAAAATGAATTCAATATATCCTGTGGCAAATCCTGAAAAACTATCTGACAAAAAAGGAAGAATATTACCAGATCTTATATTAATGAAAGATGGATCCACCGTAGAGGATCTGGCAAAGGAGATACATTCTGATCTGACAAAAGGACTGTTGTACGCAAAAGATGTAAGATACGGAGTAAGATTGCCTACTGGCTATCAGTTGCGTGACAGGGATGTGGTGTCTCTTGTCAGCGCAATGACAAAAAAATCCTAATCTTCAGTGCCTATTTTTTCTTGTTTCAACAATATAGTTCGGGTCTTATGATCAATTAACACTACGCCCATATCCGATATCTGTTTTCTAACCTCGTCAGCTTTTTGATATTGTTTTTGTTCCCTGAACATATTTCGTTTTTTAATTAGGTCTTCTATGACGATTTTTTCTTTATCAGTAATCTCTGTAATTTTTAATCCTGTAACTTCTAACATCATTTTGAGAGTGGGAAGAACAATATTAGAAATGGTTATAGTGAGGCTTTCTGATGCGGCAAGATTGTTTAACTCTTTTATGAATTTGAAAAATACACTGAGTGCTAGTGGTGTATTGAAATCAGATTTTAACGCATCATCAAACTCTTTTTTGATGTTAACTGTCATATCATCAAAAAATTTGAGCCTATTTTGAGTATCTGATTTTTCTGGAGCCCCGATTAATTCAAAATAACAATTTTCAACTTGGCGCCATTTTATTATGGTCTCTTTAAAGGAATCTTCTGAATAATCAATTGGTTTAGAATAATGTCCTGAAAGGCAAAATAATCTAATTATGTTTGGGCCCCAATTTTTTAAGACATGCTCAATTGATTTTGTGTTGCCTAATGATTTTGACATTTTTTCATCATTTATTGTTACCATGCCTACATGCATCCAGATTTTAGCAAAATTTTTCCCAGTATAAGATTCAGATTGTGCAATCTCATTTTCATGATGAGGGAAAATGAGATCTCTGCCTCCGCCATGAATTTCAAAATTCTCGCCCAAGTATTTGAGACTCATAGCAGAGCATTCTATGTGCCAACCAGGTCTTCCATCTCCCCACGGGCTTTGCCACTTTGGTTGGTCGCTTGCAAACTTCCACAGTGCGAAATCTAAGGGATCCTTTTTTGTCTCATCAATTTCAATTCTTGCTCCTGATATTAGATCCTCTGTCTTCTTCTTTGAGAGCTTTCCATATTCTTTGAACTTTGATACAGAAAAATATATTCCATTTTTTGATACATATGCAAAATTTTTCTCTATGAGATTCTTGATCAACTCTAACATTTCTTTTATGTGGTCTGTTGCTTTAGGATAATCGTCAGCTCTTTTGATATTTAGTCTGTCAAAATCCTCAAAATAACGTGTAATGAACTTTGAACTAAGTTCTAACGGTGGAACGTTTTCTTGTTTTGCGCGGTTTATTATTTTATCATCTACATCTGTAAAATTTTGGACGAATTTTACTTTGATTTTCTGTGATTCTAGGAATCTTCTGAGTGTATCAAACACTATGATGGTTCGTGCATGACCTATGTGACTTTCATCATATACAGTAACTCCGCAAACGTAAATTCTAACAATTCTCGATGTGTCAAGATCTTCTTCTTTTGCTGTTAAGGTATCAAAAATTTTCAAATTAAATCACACGTGTTTTATATCTGGCAAATCTTTGGTGTTATTCTCTTGTGTTCGTTAATTTTGTACATTTTGTAGATTTTATCAACAGCTAAATTATCAATCCCAGTAAGACTAACTGTCTCTTGAATTGAAAAATTTTTATCAAACAGACAATGAAGAATACTGTCTACCTCTTCATAATTTAGACCAATTTCAGCTTCTGCAACATGTCCCTCCCAAAGGCCTGGACTACTTTTCTTTGATATTATGGAATCAGAAATTCCAAGAAATTTTGCAAATTGTCTGATCTGAGTCTTGTAAAGTGACGCAATAGGTAACAAATCAGCCGCACCATCTCCAAATTTTGTAAAATATCCTATGAGAAATTCACTTTTATCACTAGAGCCTAGAACAAGATATTTTCTAGCGTTTGCATAATAGTACAAGATATTTGCTCTAATTCGCGCACTGAGATTTCCAAATGAGAACGGATTTGGTTCTAAATACTTTGAATATTCTTTATTGATAAAACCAATCTCAATTAACTTGTATTCTATACCTAGCTTGTCTACTAGTTTGATTGCGTCCTCTGTATCAATTTTAGGTGTAGCTTTAGAATCTGGCATTATGAGTGCAAGTGATTTGTCTTTGAGAAATTTTGAGCATAACACTGCAATAGCAGCTGAATCTATTCCGCCGCTTAAGCCAAAAACTACTCCAAATGCCTGTCTCTGAGATATTTCTTCTACAAGAAATGTTCCAATTTTATTTTGTATGGAAATATAGTCTTGTTTTCCAATTTCTTCTAAGATGTCCTGATTCAATAATTTTTAAACTGAGATTACTGAATTAAACTTATCATACATCGATGTAAATTCCGTCGCTTTTTGCTTC